>JALZNY010000218.1:0-2695 GCA_030857525.1 Actinomycetota bacterium | reverse complement strand
TCCGCGTACCGGGTCGACCTTCCCGCCTCAGCCTCAGCCCCGCAGGGTGGCGGGATGGCGGTGCTCGACCTCGGTGACGAGGCGAGCCCGGGCCACGGCCACGTCGTCGTCGGTGAGGGTGCGGTCGGGCGCTTGGAAGCGGACGGTCCAGGCCAGGCTGCGACGACCAGGGCGCAACTGGTCGCCCCGGTAGACGTCGAAGAGCGACAGCCCCACCACCAGGGGTCCACCGGCCCGGCGCAGGGTGGCCTCGACCTCGGCCGCGGGCGTGGTCTCGTCGACCTCGAAGGCCAGGTCGACGTCGCTGGAGGGGAACCGGCTCACGGCCCGGTAGCCGTCCCCGCCGTGGCGTACCGACAACAGCCGGGCCAGGTCGAGCTCGAGCCAGGCCACCCTCGTGTCGATCTCGTAGTCGACCAGCACGTCGGGGTCGACCTCGCCCACCACGCCGACCATGACATCTTCGCACCACACCTGGGCCGCTCGGCCGGGATGCAGACCCGGGGCCGAGGTGGCCTCCAGGCGCCAGTCGTCGATCACCAGTCCGCCGGCCAGGAGGCGCCAGACGGTGACCGCCTCGGTGGCGTCGGCGCCGGCGGCCACGTAGGCCATCGCCTCCACCTCGTCGGGAAGCTGCTGGTCGGACGCCGAGGGCCGGCGAAAGGTGTGGCCGACCTCGAAGAGGGACACGTCACCGAGACGATGGCGCTGGTTGTGGGCGATGGCCTCGACCAGACCGGGCAGCAGGGACGTGCGTAGCCTGGACTCCTCGGCCACGAGCGGGTTGGCCACCACCACGGCGGCGGACGGGTCGAGCCCGCAACGGACCAGGTCGGCATCGGACACGAAGGTGGTGCTCCAGGCCTCGTCGGCCCCGGCGCCGGCCAGGATCTGGCGGATCGAACGGCGGTCGCGCTGGGCGGGGGTCAGGCCGCCGGTGAGGGGGCTGCGGGGAACCGTGGCCGGGATGCGGCGGTAGCCGTGGAGGCGGGCGACCTCCTCGATGACGTCGATCTCCGCCGTGCTGTCGAGGCGCCACGGGGGCAGGGCGACCTCGAGGCAGCCGTCACCGGCCGGCGTGGCCGTGAAGCCGAGGGGCTGCAGCAGGCGGGTGATCTCCTCGGTGCCCAGATCGGTCCCCAGCACCTCGTCGACCCGGGCCACCCGCAGGCGTACCGGCGTACGCTCGGGAAGGCGTCCCATCACGTCGACCGGCGCCCCGGCCCGGGTGGCGCCCGCGGGGGCCAGCAGCTCGCAGAAGCGGGCCACGGCCCGTTCGATGCCGGTCCAGTCGCACCCCTTCTCGAAGCGGGCCGACGCCTCGCTGCGCAGCTTGAGGCGCCGGGCGGTGCGGGCGACGGACAGCGGCTCGAACCAGGCCGCCTCCAGCACGACCTCGGTGGTCGCGTCGTCGATCTCCGAGGAGGCGCCCCCCATCACCCCGGCGATGCCCACCGGCTGGTCCTCGCCGTCGCAGATCAACAGATCGTCGACGCCAACGTTCCGGGTCACGCCGTCGAGGGTGACCAGCTTCTCGCCCGCTCGGGCCAGGCGCACCCGCAGACCCGGTCCCGGCAGGCGGGCCAGGTCGTAGGGGTGGGTGGGCTGGCCCAGCTCGAGCATCACGTAGTTGGAGGCGTCGACGACGTTGTTTATGGCCCGCATCCCGCAGCGGGCCAGGCGCTGGGCGATCCACGGCGGCGAGGGCCCCACCGTGATGCCGGTGATCAACTGGGCCACGAAGCGCCCACAGCGCTCGGGATCGCCAACGTGCACGGAGAGGGCTGCGCCCGCCGTACCGGCCCCAGCCGGCGGACCGGTGGTCAGCGCAGGTTCGGGCAGGGCGAAGGGCAGGCCGAGGCGGGCGGCCAGGTCGCGCGCCACACCGGCCACCGACATGGCGTCGGGCCGGTTGGCGTTGACCTCCAGCTCCAGGACCGTGTCGGGCGCCAGGCCCAGAGCGTCGGCGAGGGGCGACCCCGGCACCAGTCCCTCATCGAGCACGAGGATCCCGTCGTGTCCCCCCCCGGGCAGACCGAGCTCGTCGGGCGCGCACAGCATCCCCTCCGACGGTGCTCCCTTCATGCGCCGAGCAGCGATCTCCATGCCCCCCGGCAGCACCGTGCCGACGGTGGCCAGCGGCACGAGATCGCCCTCGACGAAGTTCCACGCTCCACACACCACCGGCACCGGTTCGCCCAAGCCGGCGTCGACCAGCACCGCCCGAATCCGATCAGCCTTGGGGATGGAAGCGATCTCCAACACCCGAGCCACAACAACCCCGTCGAGCCCCTCCCCCACCACCCCAACCGACTCAACGCCCAACCCCAGGTCATTCAACACGGCCACGAGTTCGTCGGTGGAAAGCTCCAGAGGAACGAACTCCCGCAGCCAGGACAGAGCGACGCGCATAGCGAATGAACCTACCGCCCGCAACAAGCCCCGAAGCCAGCGAGCACCGTCATTGCTACCTCCCTCCACGGCAGCGGGGCCACGTGGGGGCATGCTGGGGGGCGCTGCCCCCCAGCGCAAGCTAGAACTGCTCCAAGAACCTCACGTCGTTGGAGATGAGCTCGCGGATGTCGTCGATGCCGTGTCGCATCATGACCAGCCGGTCGATGCCGAAGCCAAAGGCGAACCCCGACCACACCTCGGGGTCGTAGCCCACGGACCGGAACACGTTGGGATGGACCAT
>JALZNY010000217.1 GCA_030857525.1 Actinomycetota bacterium | reverse complement strand
GTGCTGGCCGGCCTGGGCGAGCTGCCCGCGGCCATGGACGAGGTGCTGGGCCGGCGGGCGAGCATCGCCGAGGCGGCCCGGGCGCATGCGCCCTCGCGCCGCTCCTGGGCGGTGGTGGGCAACGGCGCCAACCGCATCGCTGCCCTGGAGGTGCGCATCAAGCTGTCGGAGCTTTGCTACAAGTCGATCGCCTGTGACGCCACCGAGGACAAGAAGCACATCGACCTGTCGTCGGAACCCCTCGTGTTGGTGTGTGCCGCCGGCCTGGATGGTCCCAACGCCGACGACGTGGCCAAGGAGGTGGCCATCTACCGGGCGCATCGGGCGGCGCCGGTGGTGGTGGTCACCGAGGGCCAGGAGTTCGCCGCCGCGCTGGCCACCGTGACGGTGCCTGTCGTGCACCCGGCCCTGGCCTTTGTGCTGTCGGCCATGGTGGGGCACCTGTTCGGCTACGAAGCGGCGCTGGCCATCGATGCCCAGGCCCGCCTGTTGCGCCAGGCCCGGGCTGCGGTCGAGGTGGCCCTGGCCACTCCCGACGACATCGGGTTGATCGAGCGGTTGGCACCGGTGTTGCGACCGGTGGCGAGGCCCATCCATGCCGCCCTGCGCGCCGGTGCCTTCGACGGGAGCCTGAACGCCTCGGTGGCGGTGGAGGTGGCCTCGCTGCTGGGCTACGCCACGGGTGCCACCCCCCTCGAGGCCTACGAGGCCGACCACGGTCGCCTCGGGCTGCCCAGCGTGGTGGTCGAGGACCTGACCAACGCCTTGACCCGGGGGATCGAGGAGCTGACCCGCCCGGTCGACGCCATCAAGCACCAGGCCAAGACGGTTACCGTGGGGATCTCCCGCTCCGAGGACGCTCTCCTGGAGGCCCCGCTGGTAGGCGCGGTGCTGGCCGCGGGGGGCGAGCGAGGGCGCCTCGGCTACCGGGCGCTGCGCACCCTCGCCGCCCTCGGCCCTGCGGTCGAGGAGGTGGTGGGATCGACCCGCTACGGCATCGAAGGTTCGCTGGCCGAGGGGACGGCCCGGCTCGGCGTGCTCGCCAAGTTGGGGGTGGCCGCCGGGCTCACCTCCCGGGCTGAGCGATCGCCCGAGCTGCGGGGCACCAAGCACCGGGTGGCCACCCAGGGCGAGGTCACCGCTGCGGTGGGGGCCATCGATGGCCGAACCGTGTTGCTCGTCCCCGAGAGCAGGGAGAGCCGGACCACGGGTCTGGTCCTGCTCCACGTCCGCTTCGTCGGGTGCCTGGCGCCGGAGATGGCCCGGGCTGTGCTGGAGGGCTACCAGGGGCGCTACGCCGCCCTGGTCGACGCCGTGACCGAGACCGAGCCGGCCTTCGCCGACGAGGTCCTGGGCCAGGTCCCCATCGTCGAGCTGTTGACCCAGCCCGTCCACCTCCTGGCCCGGCACTGGAGACGATGATCTGATCGGCATCGGGACCGACCTGGTGGAGATCGATCGCTTCCGCTTAGCCCTGGCGCGCACACCCCGCCTGGCCGAGCGGCTCTTCAGCGAAGCCGAGCGGGCCGACGTGGGGCGCCGCCGCGACCCAGCCGAGGGCCTGGCCGCTCGCTTCGCGGCCAAGGAGGCGGTGATGAAGGCTCTCGGCGTGGGCCTGGGCCGCTTCCCCCTGCGCGACGTAGAGGTGACCCGGTCCCCGTCGGGTGCCCCGTCGCTGCGCCTGCACGGCCAGGCCGCCGCCGTGGCCGCCGAGCAGGGCGTCTCCGCTTGGCATCTCAGCCTCAGCCATACGCAGCGCCTGGCCCACGCCGTTGCTGTGGCCCTGTAGGCGAGGACTCACCCAACCCCCGCTCTTGGCACCATGGCTTTCCCCGTAGAGGTCCACCGCTCGGCTTCGGGGATGCCGTGCCGGTCGGCCGAGTCCCGCAACGGCAGGGTGACGGTCCGCTACCCCGGGAGCTGACGCGTCACCAGGGCGGCTGCATTCCCTCGAACATCGGGAAGTGCTTGACGTTGAGCGTCACCAGTTGAGCGGCGTGCTCTTCGGCTGATGCCGCGATGAAGTAGTCGGCGAGGTCGATGCCGGGATGTGAGCGCCGGTATTGACGCAGGTGCAGACCAGCCCGACGGGCGATGGCGTCAGTGACTGGGACAAGGTCGAGTCCGTCGAAGAGCCGAGCAACGTCGGCCCGCTCGCCCGAGCGCATGCCCCCTTCGACCTCGGCCCGGGAGACGACGCTGGCGAGCGCACCCTTGTCCACGGCGTCGATCAGCATCTCTGTCGCGCGACTGATGCCGCGAAGGTGGGCGATCAGGATGGTCGAGTCGAACAGCAGACTCACTGCTCGAGGTGCTGCAGTCGCTCCTCAGCTCCGGCTCCCCGTACCCGTGCCAGCCATTGGGGCCAGTCGTCGGCATCGGGCAGGAGACCGGCGGTGGCGAGGATGGCTCGTCGGCGTTCGTCGTCGCCGGCATCCAGCCCCAGAGCCTGATCCAACATCCGCCGGATGAGCTCGGCCTTGGGCACACCTGCGTCTGCCGCTTGGTCACTGATCAGACGCTCTTGGTCCTCGGTGATGTAGATCTGCGTGCGCCGCATGTGGTTGCATCATACACACATCGGCGCGGTTAGCGCCGAATGATCGTGGACGATCGATGTCGCTGAGCCACCACGATCGCCCAGAAATCCGGCTGGGTCTCTACGACAGGTGCTTGGGGCGTCGTCAATCAGCTGAGCACGGCGACGGCCAGGAACATGGCGATCGCCGCCAGCTCGCTGCCCAGGCCGGCGACGGACGTGACGGTGGCCCGGCTCGGGCCGGTCACCGCGTCCTGCAGACGAGCATCGACCAAGACGGTGGCCAGGTTCACCACGAACCACCACCCGCCGAGGATAGGGAGCAGAGCCGGGCTCGCCGTGGCGGCGGCGATGATCAACATCCCGGTGACCACCACGAGCGGGAGGCCTACGACCGCCGGCCGGGCCTTGGCCGCAACCCCGGCCGCCGCGGTGCCTGCCGCCGCGGCCAGGGGGAGTCCGGCCAGCACCACCGGAATCCACGCGTCGGGCACCGCGGTGGCACGGGCCAGCAGGGGCACATACTCATCCACGGCGGTCAAGCCGACGATGACCGAGCTGAGCACCACCAGCCGGCGCACCCTTGCCTCGCGCCAAGCCTCCCCAACCCCGCTTCTCAACAGCTCCAGGTAGCCGGCCTCCTCCTGGCCCTCAGATCCGGTCCCCTTGCTGGACCCGGACCGGGGGAACCCGGCTGCGACCATCGAGCCGGCAAGGCCCACCCCGACGCTGGCCCAGCCGACGAGCGCCGTCCCGCCCACGACCAGCAGTGGAGCGGCGGCCAGCGTCGCTGCCACCTCGACCACCCGGGCCACCGCTTCGGACCGGCCCAACAAGGCCGGGTACCGGTCGGTGGCGCCGTGTCGGTCCAGGCCGGAGTACAGCATCGACTGGAAGGAGCCGGATTCCAGCGCGCCGGACGTTCCCCAGAGCACGAATCCGGCGGCGAAGCCGATGAAGCCCGGCGTCACGATCCAAAGGGCGAAGCCGGCGGACCGGATGAGACCGGCGGCCACGAGCGTCGCTCGCGGACCGAACCGGTCGGCGAGCGCGCCGGTCGGGATCTCCAGCACCACCGCAGTGGCTGACCAGATGAGGAACAGGAGCGAGATCTGGGAGGTGGCCAGCCCCGAGTCCGAGAACACCAGGGCGTACACCGCGTAGAGCGGCATGGCGTCGTTGAGTGCGGACCACGACAGGGC
>JALZNY010000216.1 GCA_030857525.1 Actinomycetota bacterium | reverse complement strand
TCGCCGGGGCGCTACGCCGCCGGCTCCTCGTCGCGACGACCGCGACACCCCGCCACGGTGACTTCTCTGCCGACCAGGTGGTGGTGGGCCACGACGGCGTCGGCATCCTCGACCTCGACAACGCGGCCGTGGGCGACCCCGCCGCCGATCTGGGCCAGTTTCTGGCGAATCTCGAGGTTGCCGCTCTCGACGGCGGCTTGGCCACCGGGCCCGCCTCCTCGCTCACGACCGACTTCCTTGCCGGCTACGAGTCGGTCGGCGGGCCTGCCGATCTCGACCGGGTGGCTCTCCACCACGCCGCTGCCCTCGTGCGCCTGGCCGTCGAACCCTTCCGACGCCGCCAACCGGAGTGGCCGGCGCGGGCCGAAGCGCTCCTCGATCGGGCCTCGTTGACATCTCCGGCCGGGTCCCGCCTCTGATGGCCGGACCGTCGCCGGTCGTGGTCCGATCATCAGCGGGGCTGGAGGCGCTGCCGGGGCTTGAGCACCGCCACGGTGATCGGCTTGCCGCCCTAGGCCACATTCGCTGCCCCTTCACCGGCCGCTCGCTCGAGCTCCGCCGAGCCTGGCCCCGAGACCGGGGACATCTCCTGCTGGAGTACCTCGACCCCGACCTCGGCGGCATTGAACAGTCCGCCACGACGGTGGCGGGGCAATGGTTCGCTGACGGTGACCGTCTGCGGGCGGTGGCTAGCCAGACGGCGTCGGCTGCCCCTCGGCCCGGACTGGTGGCGACGCTTGACGACGTCGGCGTCGTGTTGCAGCGGGGCGGCGCCGATCGGCGCCTACGTGCTCTGGGCGGCCTGCTCGGCGGCCCGGGAGCGAGGCTGATGGTCCACCGGCCCGAGCGCCGGGCGGTGGTGCGCCTGGAGCGCTCGGGAGCCACCAGCTACCTCAAGGTGGTGCCGGCTGGCCGACTTTCGGTCCCGCGGCTGGAGGGCTGGCGACCTCTGCGTACTCCGGCAGTCATCAGCTGCGACGAGGCGACCGGCACCATCGAGCATGCGGAGCAACCAGGCGTCTCCCTTCACTCCCTGCTGGGCGATCCGGTGGCGCCGAACGCCACCGTGGTACGGGCCCTGCAGGGGACCGGCACCCTCCTACGTGGCCTCCACGCCACCACCCTGCCAGCGGGCCTCGGCACCCACGATGCCGAGGCGGAGATCGCGGTGGCCAGCCGCTGGCTCGACCATGCCCTGGCCCATCGCGTCCTCCGGCAGGCCGACGTGGAGCCGGCCCGGGCCGCCCTGGCCAGGGTCGTGGTCCTCCTGAGGGGTCACGAGCGCCCGCCGAGCATGGCGTTGGTGCATCGCGACCTGCACGACAAGCAGGTGCTGGTGACGGCCGACGGCGAGGTCGGCGTCCTCGACCTCGACACCCTGGCCAAGGGCGACCCCGCCGTCGACGTGGCCAACTTCCTGGCTCACCTCGAGCTCCGGTCGCTCCAGGGCCACTGCAGCCCCGACCGCGCCGGCTTGGCCGCGGCCGCCTTCGTCGACGGCTACCGACCGGACCGGGCCTTGCGGGCTCGCCTTACGGCCTACACCGCCGCCACCCGCGTGCGGCTTGCCTGCGTGTACGCCTTCCGTCCCCGCTGGAGACACCTGGCCCGCCACCTGCTCGCCGGCTGAACGGCCACGCCGTCGCTCGGCCGGCTTCAGCCGTCCCCTGGCTCAGGATCGACCTCGGGGGAATCGGCCCGGAGGCGGTACCCCATGCCCCGAACAGTCTCGATCACGTCAGCGCCGAGCTTGCGCCGCAGGTAGCGGATGTAGACGTCGACGACGTTGGACCCGGGATCGAAGTCGTAGTCCACGTCCCGGGGCGCAGTGGTCGATCCGGGGCAAGACGGTGACGGTAGGGTGAACCCGCCATGCGTAGCGTCGTCCTTCGCCGCCACGACCCATGACCACGCCCGTCGGTCCCTACACGCCCATCGTGCGCGCCGGCGACTGGCTGGTGGTGTCGGGCCAGGTCGGTATCGCCGGCGGCGAGCTGGTGGGGGGTGGGACCCGGGGCCAGCTGGCCCAGGCCCTGGACAACCTGCAAGGGCTGCTGGAAGGAGAGGGAGCGACCATGGCCGACGTGGTCAAGACCACGTTGTTCCTGCGCCACCTCAGCGATTACACGACCATGAACGAGGTCTACATCTCCGCCTTCGGTGACCACCGCCCCGCTCGCTCCGCGGTGGGCGTAGCCGAGCTTCCCCTGGGAGCCCTGGTAGAGATCGAGGCCTGGGCCTACGTCCCCGAGCAAGGCCGTGCTTGGGTCAACCAGTAGGGCGATCAGATGGGGCCGGGGTGGCGACGATCCTTTGCCCGCTTCACACGGGCACAAGCCCGAGACGGGCATCGAGCCGGCGTAGGTCGCGAGTGTCGGAAGTCAGGACTAGTTCCCGGTGGCGAGCGACGAGCACGACCGACGAGTCGACGACATCACTGGTTCCCGAGGAGCCGCAGATCTGCCCGGCGGCTCGGGAGAGGCGATCATCAAGAGACACGACCTCGCACAGCCGCGAACCTAAGAGCCGCGCGAGGCGAGCCTGACGTCGACCATCACGCCACGTCTGGGCCACCACTCCAGCGGGGACGACCAGCGGGTCATGCCGCGAGCCCGACATCGTCTCAGCTCCCCCAGCGGGTCTCGCCGAAGCGGTAGCCCACGGAGCGGACGGTGTGGATGAGGGCGGCCCGCTCCTCGCCCAGCTTGGCCCGCAGGCGCCGGACGTGGACGTCGACGGTGCGGGCCCCGCCGTAGTAGTCGTAGCCCCACACCCGGCTGAGCAGCGTCTCGCGCGTGAACACCTTGCCCGGGTGCGACGAGAGGAACTTGAGCAGCTCGTACTCCATGAAGGTGAGGTCGAGGGGGCGACCGGCGATGGCGGCCTGGTAGGTCTCCAGGTTGAGCACCAGGTCGCCGTACTCCACCAGCTCGGGCCGGGTGCCCTGGCCGGTGCGCCAGAACAGGTGCTTGAGCCGGGCCTCGAGCTCTCGGGGGCGCACCGGGGCCAGGCAGAAGTCGTCGAAGAGGTCCTCGCGCAGCTCGAGGTCGATGAGCTGGGACCCGTTGAGCAGGACCAGGAGCGGCTCGAGGGGCAGGTCGCGCTTGCGCAGCGTGCGGCACAGGGCGAAGGCGCCGTCGGGGTCGCGATCGGCCCCGACCACCGCTCCGGCCCAACCGTCGTCGGGCGCTAGCCGAGAGGCAGCATCGGCGTCGGCCACCGACTTCCAGGGGTAGCCTCCGAGATCGAGGGCCTGGGCCAGCTCCGGAGCGGGAGGGTCGGGGTAGATCAGCAGCGCCTCCACGTCGGCTTACAACCTCGGGAGGTAGCGGTCGAGCTCGAACTGGCTCACCTGGGTCTTGTAGTCGGCCCACTCGGCTCGCTTGTTGCGGATGAACCACTCGAATACGTGCTCCCCGAGGGTCTCGGCCGCCAACTCGGAGGCCTCCATGGCGACGATGGCCTCGCTGAGGTTGCCAGGCAGGGGGCGGATGCCCTCGGCCAGCAGCTCCTCAGGCGTGAGCTGGTAGAGGTTGGCCTGGGTCTCGGGGGGCAGCTCGTAGCCCTCCTCGATCCCCTTGAGCCCGGCGGCCAGCACCATGGCGAAGGCCAGGTAGGGGTTGCAGGCGGGGTCGGGGGCCCGGTACTCGATGCGGGTGGAGTCGGACTTGCCCCGCTTGGAGTGGGGGACGTTGACCACCACCGAGCGGTTGTTGCGGGCCCAAGACACGAAGACGGGAGCCTCGTAGCCCACCACCAGGC
>JALZNY010000215.1 GCA_030857525.1 Actinomycetota bacterium | reverse complement strand
CCCGCTCGCGTCTGCTGGCAGGCCCAGACGCGCAAGATCTACCTCGACGAGCAACCTCGCCAGGAGCGGAATCCACCGGATCTTCGTGCAGGCCCGTCTGGGCGAGCGCTGATGGTCGACGAGCCACGCGTTCGCCGGTTGCTCCAAGGCGTGACTGATGACCTTGCCCTCCTGGGCGAACGGGCCCGGATCGACCGTGACGAGCTGCTGAGCGACATCGACCGCCTGGCTGCGGTCAAGTACTTCTTCGTGACCGCCATCGAAGGGTGCGTCGACGTTGCTCACCACCTCTGCGCCTCGGAGTCCTGGGCGGCGCCGGCCAGCAACGCCGATGCCTTTCGCATCCTGGTGCGCCACGGGGTCCTCGATCGTGGGCTGGGCGAGAGCCTTGCTCGCGCTGGCGGGTTCCGCAATGTGTTGGTGCACGAGTACGCCGCCGTCGATGACCGGCTGGTGGCCGGCAACCTCGACCGGCTCGACGACCTCGAGGCCTTCGTCGACGCGGTCACCGCCTGGGTCAACGCTCCTCCGTCACGCTGATCAGACCCGCCGACGGTCACCATCCCGGCTCTACCATGGCCCTCGTGGACGCCCCTTCCGGCTGGCGTGCCCTCGGAAGCTCTCGGTCGCCGTCGGTGGCGGTCCCCCCGTCGTTTGCTCACCTGGCCCGGACCCACGCCCTGTCCACGGCGGGCGACACCCTGGTGGCCACCGCCCTGGCCGGCTCGCTCTTCTTCTCCCTCCCGCCCGATGCTGCTCGCAGCCGGGTGGCGCTCTACCTGGTGCTCACCATGGCGCCATTCGCCGTGGTGGCCCCCCTCATCGGCCCCTGGATCGACCGGCGGGCCGGCGGCCGGCGCTCGATGGTCGTGCTCTCCGCCGCGGTCCGGGCCGGCATCTGCCTGCTCATGGTGGACGACATTGACGGGCTCTTCCTGTTCCCCGAAGCCTTCACCGTGCTCGTCCTGGCCCGGGGGTACCAGGTGGCCCGAGCCTCCCTTGTGCCCGGCCTCGTGCGCGACGAGTCCCAGTTGGTGGAGGCCAACTCCAAGCTGGTGCTGATCAGCGGGATCGTCGGTCTGCTGGCGGCCGTCCCCGGGGTGGCCCTGCTCCAGCTCGGTCCATCCTGGGTGCTGGGACTGGCCACCATCGTCTTCGCCGCCACCACCTTGTCGGCCTACCGCATCCCTCGCTCCCGGGTGGCGTCAGGGCGAGCCACGCCGTTGGAGCGGGCCGAGCTACGGGGTGCCGGGATCCTGCTGGCGGCCAGCGCCATGGCCGTGCTCCGGGGCGTGGTGGGGTTCCTGTCGTTCCTGGTGGCCTTCGCCCTGCGAGCCGACGACGCTCCCGTGTGGTGGTTCGGAGTCATCCTGGCCGCCAGCGCGGTGGGCGCCCTGGTGGGTGCCGCTTTGGCGCCCCGGCTCCGGCGACGCGTGCCCGAGGAGCGCATCCTCTTGGGGTCGCTGGTGGTGGTGGCTGTTGCTGCGCTGTCCCTGTTGGAGGTGGGGGGGCGGGTCTCGGTCGCCGTGCTCGCCGCCGCCGTCGGCCTGGGGGCGACGGCGGGCAAGCTGTGCTTCGACTCGATCGTCCAGCGCGATGCGCCCGACGCCAACCAGGGCGCCTCCTTCGCCCGCTTCGAGGCCCGTTTCCAACTGGTGTGGGTAGCGGGAGCATTCCTGCCCGTGGTCTTGCCCATCCCCCTCGACGTCGGCTACCTGAGCATCGGGGTCATCGCCGGGATCGCCGCCTTCCTCTACGCCACCGGCCGGCGCATCAGTGCCGCCCGCCTGGCTTCGACCGTGGCCGCGGGCCGGGCCCGTGCCGCCGAGCGCCTGGCCAACCGGACAGCCCGGGTGGGTCGGGGCTCCGGGTCGGGGTCGCGGACTGGGTCGGGCTCGGGGTCGCGGACTGGGTCGGGCTCGGGGTCGGGCTCGGGTTCGAGCTCATGAGGGTCGTCGTCCTGGCCGATACCCATCTCCGGGCTGGTTCTGGACGTGGTCTGCCGCCCCGGGCCCTGGCCGAACTGCAGCAGGCCGAGGTGGTGCTCCACGCGGGCGACATCGTCGACGCCGCTCTGCTCGAGGAGCTGGCGGCCTTGGCACCCACGCACGCGGTGCTGGGCAACAACGATCACGACCTGGTGGGTGTCCTTCCCGAGCGTCTGGAGCTCACCTTGGGCGGCGTGGCCGTGGGAATGATCCACGACAGCGGTCCTCGCCGAGGACGGGAGGCCCGGTTGCGGCGGACCTTCCCCACCGCCGACCTGGTCGTCTTCGGCCACAGCCACATCCCCTGGGACGCCCCGGGCGCCGGCGGTCAGTGGCTCCTCAACCCCGGCTCGCCCACACAACGGCGGGCCCAACCGCACGCCACCCTGGCCACGGTCGATCTGGTCGACGGGCAGATCACGGCCACCGCGATCGTCAAGGTGTAGTCGGTTCGCGGTGCTCGGGCTCGGGGCTAGCGGTCGGGCTCGGCGATGTCGATGCGGGCCAGCCACAGGCCGGGAGCGTTGATCTCGGCGGGGGTGGGCAGCTCTCGCTCCGACTGCCACAGCCGGGCCAGGCCCTCGGCGCCGGCCCGCTCCACCACGCCGGCGATGAAGGCCGCTCCTCGCTCGTACTGGGTCCGACCGAGCTCGAGGCCGAAGAGGTGCTCCACGAATCGGTCGGCGCTGCCGGCTTCGACCCGGCGGCGGTGGAGGGCCTCGGTGAGCATGGCGTAGGAACCGATGAGGGTGGGACCCACCGTGTCCATGACGTGGTCGACGTAGCCGACGATGGCGGCGACGAGGGCCTCGAGGCGGGGGAGCATGGCCCGCTGCTCGTCCGACTGGATGGCGCCGAGCAAGGCCGAGGGGTCACCCAGGGCCTGTTGCAGAGCGCCCAGGTCGGAGGGGTCGACGTTGCCCAGGCTCGATTCGAGGGCATCGGGTTGCACCCGGAAGGCATCGACGTACTCGAAGACGAGGTGCTCCAGGCGGGCCCGGACGTGGGGGAGCCCGAGCACGGCATGGGTGGTGAGCTCGGAGAGGCACAGCCACAGACGCAGGTCGTCGCCGGGGACGCTCCACTCCTCGCCAAAGGCGGCCACGTTGGTGCTGAGGATCATGAGCTGGTCGGACGGGGGCCGGGGCAGGGGCAGGTCGTACTGCCCGAACGAGCGCTGCGCCAGGTGACCGACCATGGCCCCCGATTGCATGCCGAGCATCATCGGCCCGATCATGGTGAAGATGCCTCCGAGGAGCGCTGAGGTCGGATCGGCGGGATCGTCGTCGTCCCCGCCGTCCCCGTCGGGCCCGACGTTCGACAGCGACGTGGACAGCCGCTCGAGCAGTGGCCGGTAGGCGTCGAGCGTGCGCCGGGCCCACTCCGTGCGGGTGACGGGCACCAGGGCCACCACGCCACCAGTGGTGGAGGTGGGCAGCCCGGTGGTGTCGGCCACCCGCAGCTCGGCTACGCGCGAGAGCTCCTCCAGGCGCATGCGCTCCATCGGGTCGGGGTTGGCCTCAGCCACGCCCTGGGTGGCCACCTGGGTGGCGAACTGGCGGGCGGCGTCCCAGCTCACCGGCCCCTGCGACTGCAGCATGCGGGCGAGATCGCCGAGGAAGGGCATGCCCTCGAAGGGGTTGTCGCCGAATGGACCACGGTCGGCCATGCGGGCATCGTAGGCCCATGACCACCTCCTCCCACCACCCGCGCATCCTCGTCGTAGGTGGTGCGGGAGGTCTGGGCCAGCGAGTGGTCGCCCTCCTCGAGGCGTCGACCGAGGGG
>JALZNY010000214.1 GCA_030857525.1 Actinomycetota bacterium | reverse complement strand
CGAGGGATGTGGTGACCGGGATGCGCCGAGCCGCGATCATGAGCGACGATGACAGCGAGCAGGACGACCAGCAGGACTACGAGCAGGAGGCGACGATGGGATCGGTGACCGAGGCGACCAAGGAGACGTTCCGGGACCTGGTGGCAAGCGGTTCGGTGCTGGTCGACGTCTGGGGGCCTGACTGCCGCCCCTGCCTGGCCCTGATGCCCGACGTGGAGCGCCAGGCCGCCGAGCGAGCCGAGCTCGACGTGGTCAAGGTCGAGGCGCCCAAGGCACGGCGGCTGTGCATGGAGCTGCGGGTCATGGGCCTTCCCGCGCTGTTGCTGTTCCGTGACGGCGAGGAGGTCGACCGCCTGACCGGTGAGAGCATCACGGCGTCGAGCCTCGATGCGTGGCTCGACGAGAACCTGGCCGGCGCCAAGTAGGGCTGCGGGCAGACGCCTCAGCCGTCCGGCAGCCAGTGGTGGCGGCGGTACCAGTCGATGTCGGTGGCGATGGCGGGGCCCGGGTCGGCGTGGCGGAGGTGGAAGCCGGTGCTCTCCAGCGCCTCCAGGCTGATCCGGTTGTTGCGGTTGGCCTTGCGCAGGAAGCGCAACCGCTCCTCGGTGAGCAGGATCGAGTCATCCATGCCCCCGGCCACCAGCGCCGACCTGGCCGCGCGGCGTTCCTCGTAGCTGGGTCCGGCGTCGGGATCGTCGTCTAGCGCCACCTCCATGTCAAAGCATCGGGCCAGGATCCCGGCCACCTCGTGGCTGGTGGGGTAGACGCCTGAGGCCACGTTGAAGGTTCGACCGGCGGACTCGGGATGGGCCATCAGGTGCAGGCAGGCGGCGACCAGGTCGTCGACGTGGACGAGGCGCTGCTCGATGGGCTCTTGTTGCACCACCACCCGGTCCAGGCCCATGCCACGCTCGAGGGCCACGTCGAGGGCGGCGCTGGCCACCAGCTTGATCGCCCCCGGCCCGTGCACCGACACGGGGCGCACCACGAACACGGGCAGACCGGTGTCCGACGCCCGCCAGGCGGCCTGCTCGGCCTCCCACTTGGCCTTGCCGTAGCCCCGACTCGGGTGGGGCTGGGCATCCTCGGGGACGGGGGAGGGCAGCTCCTCCTCCTCGCCGTAGACGGCGGTGGTGCTCATGACCAGGGCCCGCTCGACCTGGCCCCCGGCGGCGAGCGCGTCGAAGAGGTGCCGGGTGGCGTCCACGTTGTCGCGCTGCATCTGCTCCTGGGACGACCGGGAGCTCGAGGCTCCGGCCAGGTGGAATACGTGGGTGACGCCGTCGAGCAGGGGGGCGAGGTCGGGCTCGTCGACCAGGTCGACCCGGCGGTAGTCGACCTCGGGGGCCAGCGAGTCCGGCCGTGGTCGTCGCCCGCATGCTCGCACCGCGTAATCGTGATCCAGGAGGGCAGGCACGAGGTGGTGGGAGGCGATGAACCCAGAAGCACCTGTGACCAGGGCGTGTCGAGTGGTCATGCCCGTACCGTCGCAGCTCTCGCTCGGATGGTCCACTTCGATCGGCCCGAAGGGAGGGCGACCGCCTTCGATCGATAGGGTCGGGCCATGACGTTCCTGCGACGCGCTGTCCTTGCCCTCGGGGTCACCGGGTTGGTGACCGCCGTCCTGCGCCTACGGGGCACCGGCGGAACCCCCCCCCAGACCGGGGGATGGCGGGAGCTCACCGGCTCGGATTTCCGCTGAGGATGAAGGTCGCCGTCCTCGGCGCGGGCGCGGTTGGTGCCCGGGTCGTGCGCCAGCTGGCCAGCACCCCGTCGGTCCTCGACATCACGGTGGCCGACCGTGACCCGGCCCGGGCCAGCCGGCTGGCCGCCTCGGTGGGCATGCCGGTCCGGGCTCAGGCAACCGGCGACCAGGCAACCGGCGACCAGGCAACCGGCGACCAGCTGACTGACCAGCCGGAGTGGGTGGGCGACGCCGACGTCGCCGTGCTGGCCCATGGCGGGGGCGACCACGCCCGTGTCGGGGCCCGTCTCGTCGAGGGCGGCATCTCGGTGGTGTCGGTCTCCGACGGACTGGACGACGTGCGGGGGCTGTTGGCGCTCGATGCCCGAGCCCGAGATCGGGATTGCGTGGTTGTGGCCGGGGCCGGGTTCGCCCCCGGACTGAGCTGCCTACTGGCCGGCCACGCCGCCGCCAGCTTCGACCGGGTCGACGAGGTGCACGTGGCCAAGGTGGGGACCGGGGGTCCGGATTGCGCCCGAGGTCATCACCAGGCCCGGGGTGGGGACGCCTACGAGTGGCGTGACGAGCAGTGGGTGCGCCGCCGGGGAGGCTCGGGGCGGGAGCTGTGCTGGTTCCCCGACCCCGTCGGACCCGAGGACTGCTACCGGGCCTCGGCGGCCGACGCCTTGGTGCTCGTACCCGCCTTCGCAGGGGTGCGCCGGGTCACCAGCAGGGTAGGCGCCGGCCGGCGTGATCGCCTTAGCGCCCGCCTGCCCATGCTGCGCCGCCCTCACCGGGAGGCCAGCCTGGGGGCGATCCGGGTGGAGGTCCGGGGCCGGCGGGACCAGGAGTTCGACACTGCGGTCCTCGGCGCCATCGACCGTCCCGCCGTGGCCGCCGGGGTGGTGGCTGCGCTGACCGCCCTCACCCTGGTCGAGGGGCGGTTGGCCCGCACCGGCGCCGGAGGGCTGGCCGAGCTGGTCGGGGATCGCCCGGCGTTCCTGGCTGAGCTGGCCCGACGAGGGGTGAAGGCGGCCACCTTCGACGGGACGGTCGAGGTTGCCGCCGCCGGCAAGTAGCGGGTCTAGCGAGGCACAAGCTGTAATCTCGTAAGCATGACGCCAACGAGAACGCCGACGGCAGAGGACATCGCCTCTTGGTTCATGGCCCGGTTGCCCGATGGTTGGTTCGTCGGACCGGTCGAGGTGAGCGTCGATCGGGACGAGATCCTGGTCACTGGCCCGCTGGCGCATGAGGAGGGCGCTCCTGTCGACCAGGCCGTGCTGGTTCGGGTGAAGCGCTTCCGGGAGGAGACCCGCGAGGTCCGCGTCACCCTGGCCCATGAGGCCGAGCACCGCTTCGGGCGCAAGGTGGCCTGGGCCGTCAGCTGTGGGAGCGAGCAGTTCGTCTTCACCCACCTGGCCGTGCCGGTGATGACCCGGCTGCGCATGGAGGAGCGGGCGGTGCTCGACACCTTGATCGACGCCGGGGTCGCCCGCAGCCGCAGCGAGGCGCTGGCCTGGTGCGTGCGCCTGGTGGGTCGCCACCAGGGCGAGTGGATCGCCCAACTCCGCCAGGCCCTGGTGGCGGTGGAGGAGGCCAGGGCCTCAGGGCCCGACCGCTGATCCCGGTCCATCCCATTGATGACGAGGGTTTCTCGATCGAGCACGGGGGGTGCTAGCGAGTAGCGACATGCGATGATCTTGAAGTGGCCAAGGAGACCGCCGAGGTGGAGGTCGACGGGCGGACGGTGACGGTGACCAACCCGTCCAAGGTGTTCTTCTCGGCCCGGGGGGAGACCAAGCTCGACCTGGTCAACTACTACTTGGCCGTCGGCGAGGGGGCGCTGCGGGGCGTGTACGAGCGGCCCACGGTGCTCAAGCGCTTCCCCAACGGGGCCGAGGGCGACTTCTTCTTTCAGAAGCGGGTGCCGGCCTCACGACCGGAGTGGTTGGAGACGGTCACCGTCACCTTCCCCAGCGGCCGTAGTGCCGAGGAGCTGTGTCCCACCGACGTGGCTCACGTGGCCTGGGCGGCTAACGCCGGCTGCCTCGACCTCAACCCCTGGGCCGTACGCCGTGACGACGTCGATCACCCC
>JALZNY010000213.1 GCA_030857525.1 Actinomycetota bacterium | reverse complement strand
CGCTGGCGCCCCGGACCCTGCCTGTGGTGGTCCCGCCCCTGGCGCCGCCGGTACCGTCGCTGTCGATCGCCGTGCGCCCGCGGACCCAGGCCGACGACGACAAGCTGGCCGGCGCCTTGCGCCGCCAGGGCGAGGAGGACCCCGCCCTGGGTGTGTGGCGCGACCCCGAGACCCACCAGACCCTGCTCCAGGGGACGGGCGAGGCCCACCTGAGCCTGGCTCTGGCCCGCCTGGCCCGCACCTTCGGGGTGCACCTCGACACCGAGGAGGTGCGCGTCGCCTACCGGGAGACGATCACTGACCGGGCCGAGGCCGAGGGCCGCTACAAGAAGCAGAGCGGGGGCCACGGCCAGTTCGGCATCGCCTTCTTGCTCGTCGAACCGGGCGAGCGGGGCAGCGGCTTCGAGTTCGTCGACGCCGTCGTGGGCGGCGCCATCCCCCGCCAGTTCATCCCCGCCGTGGAGAAGGGGGTGGTCGAGGCCATGGCCCAGGGCGGGGTGCACGGCTACCCGGTGGTAGATGTTCGAGCCACCTGCTTCGATGGGAAGTATCACGCCGTGGACTCCTCGGAGATGAGCTTCAAGATGGCCGGCGCCCTGGGCTTCCGGGAGGCCATGGCCCGCGCCGGCCCCGTGGTGCTCGAGCCCGTGTCCCTCCTCACGGTGGTGGTGCCCGACCACCTGCTGGGCGACGTGATAGGCGACCTCAACGCCCGCCGGGGCCGGGTCCGGGGCACCGAGCCGCTGGGTCCGGGCGAGCAGGAGGTGACGGCGCTGGTCCCCTCCTCGGAGATCGTGCGCTACGCCGTCGACCTGCGCTCCCTCACCGCGGGCTGGGGCCGCTTCACCGCCCGCCCCGACCACTACGACGTCCTGCCCGCCCACCTGGTCGACCGGGTGACGGCGTCGGCGCCGGCACCGGCATGAGCGGCACCGGAGGAGGGCTCGACCCCTCCACCATCAAGCCACCCGACGCGGTGGCCGCCCTGCGGTCGTTCCCCCGGCGCTGGCGCTCGGCCCTGGCCGTGGTGGCCGACGACCCCGGAGCCGACGAGCTGGTGCGGCGACGAGGCGACCCTTCGTCGTGGTCGGCCCTGGAGCACGCCTGGTACGTGGCCGAGCTGCTGTCCCGCACGGGGAGCCAGGTCGACCGGATCCGCTCCGGCGACCGCCCCTCGCTGCCCGACGGCGATCCGCAAGCCTGGGTCGACGACGGGGGCTACGGCGACGGCGACCTCGAAGCCGCCCTGGCCCGCATCGGCGAGGCCTCCCCCGCCCTGGCCACCACCCTGGAGGCGCTGGCCCCCGACGACTGGCTGCGCACCGGCGAGCACGACGGCGCCGAGGTGACCCTCCTGGCCCTGGTCCAGGGCGCCGTAGCCGGCGCTGCCGGCCACCTCCGGGGCGCCGAGCAGGCCCTGCGAGCAGCCAAGGGCCGCTCGGGGTGAATCAAACGGGCTCGATGCGCAGCCGGACCTGAGCTGCATCGGCGATCCGGCGGATGTGGCCTTGGTTGGAGGTGATCACGGCGTCGCGTCGGCGGATCGCTCCCTCAACCACGGCGACGTCGACCACATCGTCATGCCCTGCCCTCCCGGCGAGCACGCCGACAGCCCGGGCCTGCTCCTCGCTCATGGGCTCGACGTCGCACAGGGCCAGCAGCCGCGAGAGGTTGGCTTGGTGTAGCCGCCGGCGGTGCGCTCAGCCCGCGGTGAGAGCTGCCCAATCCTCGGGGTTGTCCTCCACGAAGTGCTCGAGGACGGTGCCGTCGACGGCGTCGACCAGCACCAGGCCGCGACGGCGAGGCGGTTCTTCGGTTGAGTAGACCAGGATGCGCCAAGTGGGACGGCTGCGCAGCCCTCGCCACCCGAGGGACGCGGAGGCGTGGCCAACGGGGAAGCCCACCTGCCTGGTGGCCTCCACCAACGCCTCGGTGGCATCGACCCCGAGAGGCCAGCCGGCGGCGATGCAATAGGCCCCGACCACGACCAGGACCGCCGCCGCTGCCAGGTAGCCGTCGTTGACCAGGACGGCGTCGTCACCGGCGGTGGCCCACAGGGCGACACAGATGGCGGCCAGGCCCAGGTAGAGGTAGCCGGGGATGCGCCGGCGGGAGTTGTCGGGGAAGGCGACGGGACCGACCACGGCGGAGACGTCGAGATCGGCGGGCAGGGTGTCGCCCACCTCGCCGTCGACCACCTCGTCGTCGACCACCTCGTCGTCGACCTCGGGCTCTCCACGCGTCGCCACGGGGCGATCGTAGGTGCCTGCCCATCCGATCACGACGCGGCCCCTGGTCGAACTGCCTCTCTACCCTGAGGCGTGACCGTCAGCCTGCCCTCCGACCTCGCCCTGCTGGCCGGCGCCGGCCTACTGGTGGCCGGAGTCGTGTGCGCCGGCTTCGCCGATCGGCTGCGCGCCCCCGGACTCCTGCTCTTCCTCGGCCTCGGTATGGCGCTCGGCAGCGACGGCCTGGGCCTGATCGACTTCTCCGACGCCGACCTGGCCCGTGACGGCGGGGGTAGTGGCGCTGGGTGCTCGGGTGTTGCTCGACATCGACACCACCACGGCCTTGTTGATCGGGGCCGTGGTCAGCTCGACCGACGCCGCCGCCGTGTTCAGCTTGCTACGTCGCAGCCCCCTGCCGGGCCGCCTGCGCGTGTTGCTGGAAGCGGAGTCGGGTGGAACGACCCCATGGCGGTGCTGCTCACCGTCGGGTTCCTGGCCGTGGCCGGCGAGGTGACGGCCGGCGATGAGCGTGCCCCCGTGACCGTGGCTGGGTCGATCAGGCCGGGGGCCAGGTGGCCCGGAGGCGGGACCAGGTGACCGACAGGGCCTCGGGCAGGATCCGGGCCTCGGCCACCGTGGTCATGAAGTTGGTGTCGCCGTTCCAGCGGGGCAAGCAGTGCAGGTGCAGATGTCCCGGGATGCCGGCGCCCCCAGCCTGGCCCACGTTGGCCCCCACGTTCAGCCCACCGGGCGAGTAGGCCGCCTTGACCGCGGTGACCGCGGCGAGCAACGTCCGCCACAGCTCCACTCCCTCGTCGGGCTCCAACGCGTCCAGCTCGGCCACGTGGCGGACGGGCATGACCATCAGATGGCCGCTCGTGTAGGGGTAGGCGTTGAGGAGGGCCACGCTGGCCTCGCCCCGCCACACCACGTAGGTCTGCTCGTCGGGCTGCTCGCTGGCCATGATCCGGCAGAACACGCACTCGTCGCCTTCGGAGAGTCCGCCTTCGGAGGGTCCGCCCGGGGAGGTGTCAGCGCCGGCGGCCGTGCCCGAGTCGAGGTACTCGCCCCGCCAACCCGCCCACAGGCGCTCGATGGGCATCCTCAGTCGGCGGGCGCGGCGGCGTCGACCTGGAGGCGGGCCATGAAGTCGTCGAGGGCGACGCCCCGCTCCACCCCACCTTCCCGGCCGTTGACGCCGACCGTCGCCGCGGCTATGTCGTCGTCACCCACCACCAGGACCCAGGGGAGCTTCTCCAGCTTGGCCTTGCGAATGCGGCCCCCGAGGGTTTCGGAGGCGTCGTCGAGCTCGGCCCGGTAGCCGTCGGCCACCAGGCGCTCGACCACCGTCCGGGCGTAGGCCTCGTGATCGTCGCCCACGGGCAGGACCCGCACCTGTTCGGGGGCCAGCCAGGTGGGGAAGGCGCCGGCGTAGTGCTCGACGAGCACCCCGAAGAAGCGCTCGATCGAGCCGAACAGCGCCCGGTGGATGACCTGGGGCACGTGGCGGGCATTGTCGGCCCCTACGTACTCGAGGTCGAAGCGGCGGGCGAGCTGGAAGTCGACC
>JALZNY010000212.1 GCA_030857525.1 Actinomycetota bacterium | reverse complement strand
GTCGTCGGAGGATCCCAAGCCCCACGGCATCACCAACCGTCTCCTGCGCCTGGCCGAGGACGTGGTCTACGCCCTCATCTGCATCATCCTCACCGGCGGCGCCCTGGCCCTGCTGGTCAAGGCCGGCTACGACCTGGCCACCGGCATCGGCACCGACGAGGGGGTCAAGGGCCTCATCAGCGAGATCCTCGACACCTTGCTGTTGGTGTTCATACTCGTGGAGCTGCTCAGCGCGGTGCGCACCACCCTGGTCGAGCGCCAGCTCCTGGCCGAACCCTTCCTGCTGGTGGGGATCATCGCCACCATCAAGGAGATCGTCATCGGGAGCCTGGAGGCCAAGGAGCTGGCCGGGTCCGACCGCGACGCCTTCGTCGACGTGATGACCGAGATCGGCGTCCTCGGCGCGGTCCTGCTCGTGCTCGCCATCGCCTCCTACATGCTGCGGCGCAAGGAGCGCGAGCCTGAGGAAGCCGACGAGGAGGGCGAGGGAGAAAAGAAGTAGCCGGTGCCGCGGGTCAGGCGGGCGAGCTCTGGCGGGGATGGGGCATGCACAGCTCGTCGTACTCGGCGATGACGAGGTCGTCGGGGTCGATGCTGCACGCCGGGCAGTTGGGGTCGCGGGGGACCTTGTAGGTGCGGAAGCTCTCGTCCATGGCGTCGTAGGTGAGCAGGCGCCCGGTGAGGGTCTCGCCCAGGCCGAGGATCATCTTGATGGCCTCCATGGCCTGGATGGAGCCGATGATGCCGGGTAGCACGCCGAGCACGCCGGCCTCGGCGCACGACGGGGCCAGCTCGACGGGCGGGGGCTCGGGGATGAGGCAGCGATAGCACGGTCCCACGTAGGGGTGGAAGACGGTGGCCTGGCCCTCGAAGCGGAAGATCGATCCGTGCACCACCGGGATGCGCAGCTTGAGGGAGGCGTCGTTGACCAGGTAGCGGGTGGGGAAGTTGTCGGTGCCATCGACGATCAGGTCGTAGCCGGCCAGGATGTCGAGGACGTTGTCGGCGCCCAGGCGAATGTCGTGGGGGACCACGTTGACGTCGGGGTTGATGGCGGTGAGCGTCTTCTTGGCCGAGTCGACCTTGCGCTCACCGATGCGGTCCATGTTGTGGAGGATCTGGCGCTGGAGGTTGGACTCGTCGACCACGTCCATGTCGATGATGCCGAGCGTCCCGACACCGGCGGCGGCCAGGTAGAGGGCGGCGGGGGATCCGAGGCCTCCGGCGCCGAGCAGCAGGACCTTGGCGTCGAGCAGGCCCTGCTGGCCGGCCTCGCCCACCTCGGGGAGCAGAAGGTGGCGCTGGTAGCGGTTGCGCTGCTCGGCCGAGAGCACCCGGGGCGTCGACCACGCTCGCCCCTCGTCCTTCCACTTGTTGAACCCCCCGGCCATGGACACCACGTCGGTGTAGCCGAGCTGGCCGAGCGTCTCGGCCGCGAAGGCCGAGCGGGTCCCACCAGCGCAGTGGACGACGATGGGCGCACCGCGATCGACCACGCGGTTCTCGACCTGGCTCTCCAGGTTGCCCCTCGGGATGTGGATCGCGCCGGGCAGCGCACCCTGTTCGTACTCGTCGGGCTCACGCACGTCGAGGACCACGGCGCCGCCGGCGATGGCGGCCTCGGCCCCGGGCGTGTCCACCTCGCGGATGCGCCCCTTGGTGGCGTTGAGCAGTTCTCGGAAGCTGGCCATGCCAGAAAGCCTACCTGTCAGGTCGGGATTTGCCAGGGTGAGCGCCGTCTCTACTGAGGTAGCCCTTGACGCAGGAAGGTGCCAGGTGGCAGTGTCACGGGAGATACTGAAAAGACACGTGATCCGACTGGTTCGCTTCCCCCACCGCTTCACCGCCCTGTTGTTGGAGGACCCATGCCCATTGCCCTCGCCCTGCCCGCCACCGGCTCGCTGCACGTCAAGCCCTGGCCTGATCCGGTGATCGACCGGGTTGGCCACGACCCCCGATCGGCCTACGTCGAGCAGTTCTGGCTCGGCGTCCTCGGCCCCTCGACCACCTGGCTGCTACGGCGGGTGGCTACCGGCCTGGAAGCGGCCCCGGCCGGCTTCGACCTGCCGCTCGCCGACACGGCCCGAGCCCTCGGCATCGGGGGCGAAGGGAGCAATTCACCGTTCGTGCGCGCCCTGGGGCGGTGCTGTCAGTTCCAGCTCGCCGCCGCTGAGGACGAAGGCGTACTGGTCGTCCGGCGCAAGTTGCCGCCCCTCAATCGCCGCCAGCTCGCCCGTCTGCCCGAACCGGTCCGGGCCGAGCACCAACGGTGGCAGGACGCTGAGCTGGCCTTCCCACCTGTCGAGAAGCTCCGTCGCCGCTCCCGGTGCCTGGCTCTGTCGCTCCTCGAGCTCGGAGAGGATCTCGAAGCCACGGAGCGCCAGCTCCTACGCTGGCGCTTCCACCCGGCTCTGTGCCGGGAGTCGGCCGCTTGGGCCTGGGACCGCCACAACAAGGCCCGGGCCGAAGCCAACCGCGCCGAAGCGGTCTCTACGGACACCGGGCTCGTCACCGCTGGGCCCGGCCCCGCCGCCGCCTGATCCCCGGGAGGTCTCCGGCCCGGCGCCTATCCCCCGGGCGCCAGGCCCGGGCGCCGGAGCACCCGCCGGCATGCGGCACCGTCCGCCGTCGAACCTCCGGTTCGGCGGCGAAGCGTCAGAGACGGGACCTGAAGCGGGAGCCGGTGATAGCGCCGACGACCAGGAGCACCAAGGCGATGATGAGGAGCCACTTGAGGCCCTCGAGGAAGAGGCCCAAGCCTCCGAAGATCAGGGCCAGTATCAACAGCACGACCACGAGTCCCATCGACGCTCCTTCTTCTAGTAGGGGGCTGGTCTATACCCCAGCGTGTCCAGAAACATGGCTCTTGTGACCGATCCGTGGGCGCCTGAGTAGCCCATCCGCGGCCGCACGCCGCCTCGACGGTCGCCAGCTCGAGCATCTCGGTCTGGAGGTCCCTCAGCTCCTCGTCCGAGCAACCACGAAGAACGTGGGCAGCCGGTCGGACCTGACCGGCGAGGAACGCTCGGGCGAGGTCGGCCTCCGACGGACCTCGCCGGACACCGCAGCGGATCGATCCACGGATCGAACAGGCGGCGTCGTCCTCGGTGCCGTCAGGATCGGCTTGTTGGCTCCAGTAGGACAGGGCCCGGATGAAGGAGTCGAAGCGCAGGCGGATGGCTTCGCTGACCAGCATCTCCTCGTCTCGGGCCATGGCCTCCTCGGTGGCGGGGGGTGCGGGCCCGTGGTCCGGGACAGGGCGGCCACCTGGGCCTCGCCCAGATCCCCGGCCAGCCAGGCCTCCTCGGCGGCGGGCAGGTGGCGCAGCGCTCGACCGAGGCGGATGCGCCGCCGAGCGGTGGAGGAAGGGAGGTCACAGCGCCGGGACAGCCAGGCCGAAGGCGAGCGGGCCCCCTCGGCCTGCCAGGCCCCACCGGCGTCGAAGGCCGCGCTGGCCCGGGTGGTGATGGCCTCGGTGCGAGCCAGGCACCGGTGCAGGGCCACGACGGACTCCCCGTCGGCCAGCTCCGACGGATCGATGCCGCACAAGCGCTCCACCACCGAAGCCAGCTCCTCCACCACCTCGTGCACCACCCCCATATCGTACAGGCGTATGGCGCACTCGGCATGGGCAAGAAGGCAAATTGGTGCTAGTACTTCAATTCACAAAGTGGTCCCATCCAGGCGTCGTCGTCAACGTCCTCCAGTAGTGCCCACGGGTTGTTCGCCGCGGGCCGGCGCACCACGTTCAGACGTCAACTCGCGGCATCACCGACTCCGACGCATGTCAACGGCTGGACGG
>JALZNY010000211.1 GCA_030857525.1 Actinomycetota bacterium | reverse complement strand
ACCGGCCTGACCGTCGCCCGGCTGCTGGGCCAGGCCCAAGAGGCTGCTGCCCGGTGGGGCGAGACCCGCCCGACCCTGGTGGCCACCGCCGACCTGACCCCGGGCGCAGTCGTCGGCGTCGCTGACACAGTCCTCGAGCGTCGTCCGGCTGCGCTCGTGCCCGCCGGCGCCCTCGACCGCCTGGCCGAGGGCCAGACCGTGGCCGCTCCCATCATGGCGGGGGAGGCGGTGGTGGCCGAACGCCTGGCGCCGGCCGGGCTGTCTCCCCTGGCCGCCGCCCTGCCCGCGGGCGGGCGGGGCATCGCCGTGCCCACCGGCCCCGGGACCCTGCCGCTGGAGGCCGGCGACATCGTCGACGTGCTCGTCACCTTCGACCCCGACACCGTGGGCGACGGTGAGCCGACGTTCCCCGTAGCCCGGGCCGCCGCGGTGATCGGCGTCAACGAGGAAGCCGTCACCCTGGGGGTGACCAGCGAAGAAGCGAGCAGGGTGGCCTTCGCCCTAACCGCCGGCGTGGTGACCCTCGTGCTCAGCGCAGGCCGGTGACGACCAGCACAATCACGCCCAGGCCGACTACGACCCGGTAGACGACGAAGGGGGTGAAGGTGCGGGTGCGGACCAGGCGTAGCGTGGCCCATACGGCCAGCCAGCCGGTGACGGCCGAAGCAGCCATCCCCCACGCGAAGGCAGCCCCGAACCCGGCGGGGATACCGCCGCCGACCAGGTCGAGGCCCTTGTAGAGGCCGGCCCCGGCGATGATGGGCAGGCTCATCAGGAACGACAGGCGGGTGGCCGCCTCCCGGTCGAAGCCCAGCCGGCGGGCGGCGGTGATGGTCACACCTGATCGGGAGACCCCGGGCTGGAGGGCCAGGGCCTGGGCCCCGCCCATGACCAGGGCGTCGCGGAGGCGGAACCCGTCAGCCGTGCGTGACCCCCCGAGGCGGTCGGCCCACAAAAGCACCAGGCCGAAGACGGCCAGCAGCAGTCCCACCAGCCACTCCACGTCGCCGATCCCGGCGAAGACGTCCTCGAAGAGGGCCCCGGCGATGGCGGCAGGTACGGCCGAGGCCAGCAGCAACCAGGCCAGCCGGCCGTCGTCGTCGGTGGTCGGCGGGACAGCCCCGGAACCCGGGGGTGCGGGGGGAACGGAGGTCTCGGTGGAGGCGGCCACTCCGGTTGGCGCCCGCAACCGGCGGGGGCGCAGGGTGCCCAGGCCGCCCCGGGCCAGGCGTAGCAGGTCGGTCCGGAAGAAGGCCACGGCCCCGACGAAGGTGCCGAGGTGCAGGGCCACGTCGAAGGTGGTCTCCAGGTCGGGCCGGCCGGCGAAGTCGTTCCAACCGAAGAGCCAGGGGACCAGCTCGAGGTGGCCGCTGGAGGAGATGGGGAGGAACTCCGAAAGGCCTTGGACGATGCCGAGGACGATGGCGTGGAGGATGGGCACGTCAGCGGCCCGGGAGGCGGCGGTGCATTGCTCGCGACACTAGAAGGGCAGACTGGGGGCGTGGGCATCCTGCGCAGCACCTTTCGACGGACACTTCCCTTCAGCCGGATGGGCGCCGCCCTGTGGGCGTGGCAGCATCGCAGCGAGATCACCGGCTGGGCCGGGTGGGCGGCCCGATCCGCCCCCCGACTGGTTGCCGGTGACACTCGCGACGTGGTGACCGAGGGGCGGGTGCGAGCCCGGTTGGCCGGCGACGCCCGGACCCGGGCTGCTCTCGACGGAGGCGGGCTGGAGGTCGAGGTACGCGAAGGGGTGGCTGCTCTGCGGGGACAGCTTGCTCCCGACGCCCACGACCTGGTCGTCGAAGTCGCCTCCGCCACCAGCGGGGTGCAGCGCGTGCGCGACGAGATCACCGACGCCCGTTCCCGCTGAGGGGACCTGGATCGGCCCTCACGACACCAGCAGCTCGAGGGCGGACGACGCCACCTCATCCACGGCCACGTCGGCCACGAAGGAGCTGTGGTGGTCGCAGGTGGCCCGGGTGCAGTCCAGGCCGCAGTCGGGGCAGCGGAGCCGCCAGGAGACGGCGGGGCGGTGGCGGGCGCGGGTCATCGGCCCGGCGTTGATCAGGTTGCCGCACCAGTAGATCCCCACGGTGGCCGCTCGCAGCGCCGCGGCCAGGTGGAGGGGACCGGAGTCGTCGGCCACCACCACCGCACTTCGGGCCAGCAGGCCGACCAGGGCGCTGAGCGACAGCCGGCCCACCAGATCGTCGACATCGACGCCAGCGGTGGCAGCGATGCGCTGGCCCAGGTCTCGCTCATCCTCGGTCCCCACCACGGCCACCTGGGCCCCTGCTCCGACCAGTCGCTCGGCCACGGCGGCGAAGCGCTCGGGGGGCCAACGGCGACGGGGATCGGTGGCGCCGGGGTGCAGCACGGCCAGGGGTCGGACATCCGGCGGCAGGGCCTGGGCACCAGCGTCGAGGTCGTCGGGCGTCACGACCAGGCGGGGCTCCAGGGCGACCACCGGCGCGCCCACCAGGCTCACCACCTCGAGGAGCCGCAGGATCTCGTTCTGGTAATAGACGTAGGGGACGCACCGATCGAGGGGCTCGGCGCCGGGGGCCTGCAGGCCGGCGGTCAGCCCCGCCCCCATCTGGCGCACGAAGGGGTTGGAGTGTCGCCCGCCTCCGTGAAGTTGGACGGCGAGGTCGAAGCGCTCGGCGACCATGGAGGCGAAGAACCCTTCGGCCGGCCCCTCGTCCCCGCCGGTCAGGACATCGAGGCCAGGGGCCACGCTCACCACCCGGTTGACCGGCCCGGGCCTCCCACCGAGGAGGTCGTCGTGCCAGTCGAGGCCGAGGAGGACGATCTCGGCCTCGGGGTAGGCGGCCCGCAGGGCGTCGAGGGCGGGCAGGCTGAACATCAGGTCACCCAGGCCGTTGGCCCGCAGGACGGCGATCTTGCCCGGCGGCGGATCGAGCCGGCCCGGCGCAGCGTCCCCGGACCGCTCTGTTGGCCGGGCGGCGGCGGTCAAGGGCGCGCCAGGGGTGCTTGACGCCTCAGGAGGCGGTGAGCCTCGGCCACCACCTCCACCACTCCGGCCCCAGGATGGGGGCCCACGACGCGGTGGCGGTCCCGGTCGAGGGGTGCCCAGCGCAGCGGATCGGAGCCGCTGAAGACCACGACGCTGGGCGTGCGCAGCGCAGCGGCCAGGTGGGAGACGCCCGTGTCGTTGGCCACCAGAAGGCGGGCCCGTGACACCAGGGCGGCCAGGGCCCCCAGAGGAGTGCGACCGGCCAAGTCGATCGACGGCTCCTGCATGGCTCCGGCCACCGCCGCGGTGAGCGGCGCCTCTGTGGCCACCCCCGTCAACACCACGGTCAGGCCCCGACGACTGAGGGCGTCGGCCACGGCGGCGAAGTACGGGACGGGCCAGCGCCGGGCGTCCTCGTTGGCGCCCGGGTGCACGCACGCATAGCTCTCCGGTGCCAGGCCGACCACCTCCGACACCGAGGCGAGGGCCTGCTCGTCGTCGGCCCGCAGCGGGAGCTCGAGGGCCTCGTCGGTCGCCGGCAGCCCGAGGTGTTCGACCAGGCGCAGGTGGCGCCGAGGCTCGGGCTCGTCATCGGGATAGGGCAGGAAGCGCAGGGGGTCGGGGCAGAACTGGCCGGGCACGTAGAACCCGGCGGTGTGGCGGGCGCCGAGCAGGGTGGCCAGAGGGTTGCTAACCAGGCCGCTGCCGTGGAGCTGGAGGGCGAGGTCGAACGAGCGCTCGTGCATGGTGGCGAGGAAGGGGACCAAGTTGGCCACGTCGGCCTCGCGCTCGGGGAGCCCGGGCCAGCCCGGTAGCGCCACCAGCTCGTC
>JALZNY010000210.1 GCA_030857525.1 Actinomycetota bacterium | reverse complement strand
CCGGCCAGGAAGGGGGCGAAAGGTACGTGGTCGGAGCG
Source organism: Actinomycetota bacterium (assembly GCA_030857525.1). Classification (GTDB taxonomy): domain Bacteria; phylum Actinomycetota; class Acidimicrobiia; order Acidimicrobiales; family CADCSY01; genus JADDRA01. The sequence continues at coordinate 3,778 of JALZNY010000210.1, read as the reverse complement.
GCTGCGCAACTTGAGGGCGATGAGCACCACCCCGCCGACCCCTCCAAGGAGAAACCCGAGGAACAACCCCAGCAGGACGTGGGCGAGGCTGATCCAACCGAGGAACAACCCGAGCACCACGGCCAGCTTGACGTCGCCCATGCCCATGCCCCGGGGCGAGATGAGGTTGACGACCAGCAAGCCGCCCCCTGCCGCCAGGGCGCCGAGCAGGGCGGAGCCCAGCGACGACCACTCCCCTCCGATCAAGGCGGCGACGGCCAGGAGGGGCACCGACACCACCAGCGTGGCGGCCACGATGCGGTTGGGCACGATGTAGTGCTCCAGGTCGATCACCGTCACCGCCACCATGGCGGCGAAGAAGACCAGGTAGGCCGGCAAGGCCCAGTCGGCGCCCAGGCGCAAGGCTGCGGCGGCGAAGAGGAAGGCGGTGGCGAGCTCGATGGCGGGGGTGTGGGCCCTGTTCGTGATGCGCAGGGGCGCTCGACGCAGGGCTGTCCAACCTGGCCCCAGCCGTGTGCGCTGCGGGACGCGCTCCACGACGACGGTGAGCAGCCTTCCCGTCACCAGGCCGACGAGGCTGCAGACGATGGCGAGAGGCAAGGGTAAGACGGGCGTCGCCGCGCTCAGCGGTCGAACAGCTCGGCCACGTCGAGGGCGAAGCCGGGGAGCATGGGCGACGTGAGCGTCTCCTCGGCTCCCAGCTCGAGGGCCACGTCGAAGTCCGGCGACGTGGGCGAGGAGCGGCGGAAGACCAGGACCGTGTCGGCGGCGGTGTCGACCAGCCACAGCTCGGGCAGCCCGAAGCGCTCGTAGGCGGCCTTCTTGGCGCCGATGTCGAAGCGCCACGTCGAGGGCGAGCGCACCTCCACCGCCACGTCGGGCGGTGCGTCGACGTGGGGGACGTCGCCCCGGGGAACGTGGGCGGCGGCGAACCACAGCACGTCGGGGGCGAAGACGTGGTCGTCATCGAGGCGCACGTCGAGGGATAGCATCGCGTGGCCCCGCCCGCTCGCTTCATTGGTCCACAACACCAGGCGGAGGTAGATGAAACCGAGCAGATCCTGGTGGCGGGACGAGGGCGTGTTCATGACGACCTCCCCGTCGATGAGCTCGGTGAAGCGGGGCAGGACGTCGGCCTGCGAGAGGTACTCGTCGGCCCGCAGCCTGGTGGTGGTGATGGCCACGTCTTCAGGGTAGCCCTGCGCTCCGGCGGCGGGTCATCTCGGCCGCCACCGCCGCCTCCACGACGTCGAGCGGCATCTCCTGGCCTGTCCACAGCCGAAACGACAGGGCTGCTTGGTGGATGAGCATCCCCACCCCGCTGGCGACGGTGGCGCCCCGCTGCCGGGCGGCCTCGGCCAAGGCTGTGACCGGAGGGTCGTAGAGCAGGTCGACCACGAGCTGACCGGGCCCGAGGTCACCCTCACGCAGGCCGAGAGGGAGCTGGTTCGACACCGGCGTGGCGTTGACCACCAGGTCGATACCCGCGACGTCGCCGGGCCTACCCACCCGAGCCCTGGTCCCCCCGAGAAGGGCGGCCACCTCGGCCTGCTGGGCTCTCCGGGCCACCACCACCACCACCTCGGCGCCGGCGCCGGCCAGGGCCAGGACGCCAGCACGGGCGGCGCCCCCTGCCCCGAGGACGAGACAACGCCGGCCATCGGGGTCGAAGCCGTGCTCGGCGGCCAGGGCGGCCAGCAGCCCGGCCCCGTCGGTGTTCTCCCCCACCAGCTCATCGCCAACCGGCAGAACGGTGTTCACCGCCCCGAGCGCTTCGGCCACCGGGGAGCGTCGGTCCACCGCCATGGCTACCTCGGCTTTGTGGGGCATGGTCACGTTGAGACCGGCCAGACCCAGGGTACGAGCGGACACCACCGCAGCCGCCCCGTCGCCCGGGGCCACGTCGAAGGCCAGGTAGACCCAGTCCAGGCCCAGCGCCTGAAAGGCAGCGTTGTGGATGGTTGGCGAGAGGGAGTGGCGCACCGGGTGGCCGATCACCCCGACCAGACGGGTCCAAGCCCCCGGCCTCCATCGCCCCTCGAGCACTAGTGAGGCACTACGGATTCACGCCCTTGGCTTTGGCCTCAGCGATGCGCTGGTTGTGCTCGGCGTTCGTCTCCGAGAAGGCGTGGGCACCGTTGTCCTCATACTTGACGTAGTAGAGCCAGTCGCCGGGGGTTGGATCGAGGGCTGCCTCCAGCGAGGCCCGGCCGGGGATGGTGATGGGCGTGGGGGGCAGGCCCGGGAACTTGTAGGTGTTGTAAGGCGAGTCGACCTCGAGGTCGCTGAAGAGCACCTGGCCGTTGGGCCGGCGCTGGCCTCCCCGGGCGTAGATGACGGTGGCGTCGATCTGAAGGAGCATGTCCTCCTCCACCCGGTTGTGGATCACCCGGCTGATCTTGCCCCGGTCCTCGGGGACCCTGGCCTCGGACTCCACGAGCGACGCCACGATGATGGTCTCGTAGGGGGTCAGCCCGTTCGGCGGGGTGACGCGGTCGTAGCCCACCTCCGTGGCCACCGAGTCGAAGAGCTCGACCATCCGGCGCAGGAGGTCCTCCTCGTCCTCGGTCTCGTCGAAGCGGTAGGTGTCGGGGAACAGCAGGCCTTCGAGGCTGTCGATCTCGTCGGACTGGAAGGCCGAGCGCACCTCGCCGCTCTCGGCCAACTCCAGGAACCGCTCGCTGGAGAACCGTTCCACCTCGCCCACCCGCTCGGCCACCTCCTCGAGGGTGAGGCCCTCGGGCACGGTGAGCTGGTCAAAGGCGACCTGGGGCCCCTGGTCGAGCACCTCGACCACGTCGCCCATGGCCGAGTTGCGAGCCAGGGTGTATTCGCCGGCCTGGAACGAGGCACCCCCGCTGAAGCGGACGTAGTAGCCGAAGACGGTGGCGTCGGAGATGATCTCCTCGCTGGCCAGCAGCGCGGCAATGTCGGCCGTGGTGGCGCCTTCGGGCACGGTCAGCGCCACCTGTTCGCCCGGTTCGCCGGAGGGATCGATCTTGGACTTCGCCCATAGCCCAACCCCGGCTACGACCACCACCAACAGCACCACGACCAGGGCCAGGGCGACCAGAAGCCGCCGGCCTCCTCGTCGCGGTCGCTCCGGCCGCTCGGTGTCGTGCTCCTGATCGAACAGCAAGTCGCTCACTGCGTCTCCCCTGGTTGCTCCCGCCCGTCCAGCCATGATTGCAGGAGGACGGCGGCGGCCACCTGGTCGACCACCTGGCGGCGCTCGGGTGCTTTCAGGCCCGCTCCGATAAGGATTCGATCAGCGCTTACCGTGGTGAGGCGCTCGTCGTGGCTGACGACAGGCACCGTGAGCACGGCGGCCAGCTCGTCGATCTCGGCCTGGACCAAGCGAGCGGCGGGGCCCCATCGACCGTCGAGAGACAGGGGCATGCCCACCACCACAGCTTCGGCGCCCACTTCGTCCACGATGGCGGCGATGGCCCGGTGGTCGCGGGCATGGTCACGCGACCGGCCGACCACCGTGCGGGGGGAGGCCAGGACCCCCGAGGGGTCGCTCACGGCTACGCCGATGCGCCGGCTGCCCAGGTCGAGACCCACGACCCTCACCCTTGTCTCAACAAGAGGCGACGCCGGCGGCGGCCCGGGCCTGGGCCAGGGCGTCGTCGAGGCGGCTCGGGTCGCGGCCTCCGGCCACAGCCAGGTCGGCCGCCTTGCCCCCGCCGCCTCCCACCGTCCGGGCCGCATCGGCGATAAGCGTGGAGGCCACCAGGCCGCTGTCGGGGGTCACCGCCGCCACCAGGGCCACCCC
>JALZNY010000209.1 GCA_030857525.1 Actinomycetota bacterium | reverse complement strand
CGCCAGGTGTGCAGGACCCCGGAGAGCGTTCCACCGCCCCTCATCGCTGCCGCTCCCCCTCCCGATCCTCACGGAATCGACGGGCCTGGAGGGCGTAGAGCTCGGCGTAGCGACCTCCTGTGCTCACCAGCTCGGCGTGGCTGCCCAACTCGACGACCCGACCGCTCTCGAGCACAGCCACCCGGTCGGTCATGCGAACGGTGGAGAACCGGTGGGAGACCAACAGGGTGGTGAGGCGCTCGGTCAGGTGGGCGAAGCGCCGGTAGAGATCGGCCTCGAGGCGCACGTCGAGGGCAGCAGTGGGTTCGTCGAGGACGAGGAGGGACGCGCCCCGCCCGAGTCGTCCAGCCAGGGCACGGGCCAGCGCCACCCGCTGCCACTCCCCCCCGGAGAGGTCGACACCGCCGAACTCGCGAGCCAGCACCGTCTCCCACCCCTCAGCCAGGCGGTCGACACCTCGGTGGCCCCGCTGCGCCGTGCCGCCTCGTCCAGCAGTCCTCGCTCGGTTGCGCCATCTCCCGCCCCGACTCCCACGTTGTCGGCCACGCTGAGCGGCCACCGGGTGAAGTCCTGGAACACCACGGCAAAGCGCCGGCGTAGCTCCACCAGGTCGTGGTCACGAAGATCGAGCCCGTCCAGGGTGATGCGGCCCTGGTCGGGGTCGTAGAAGCGGCAGAGCAGCTTGACCAGGGTGGACTTCCCCGCGCCGTTCTCGCCCACCAGGGCCATCGACGACCCGGCCGGCACCCACAGATCGAGTCCGTCGAGCACGAGCTGGTCGGTGCCGGGATAGGCGAAGGACACCGCCTCGAAGCGGATCCCCTCCAGGGGCCGGGCCGGCGGCAAGGTGGTCCCACCCGCGGCCAGGCGGGGGTCGGAGCGAGGCGCATCAGCCAGGGCGAACAGCTCGGGCAGAAATCGACCGGCCTTGCGCACCTCGGCCGGATCCTCCTCGATGATCCTGAGGGTGAAGGCAAGCACGCCGAGAGCGAGGACGGCGGCCGTGAAGGTCCCGACATCGAGCGAGCCGTCGGCCAGCCGTCGGAACGCGACCACGAAGGGCACGAGCGCCACCACCGCCTTGGCCGTCGAGGCGAGCAGGTTCTGGCCGAGCTGGTGGGCCATATCGTCGAAGACCGGTGACATAGCCTCCCGCCAGAACCGCTCTTGGCGCCCGAGCAGCCAGGGGCCCAGCCCGTACAGGCGCACCTCCCGGGCCGGACCCAGCTCGACGGCGAGGCCCTCGTGGTAGTCGGCGTGGCGCCGGCCACCGACGTGGGCCCGCTCCAGCTTGCTCTGGGCACCGGCATGACGCCAGTTGTTGACGGCGGTGGGCAGGGCCGTGGCCAGCACCAGCCCCGGCGCCCACCACCCGAGGTTGGCCGCCACCACGGCCGCGCCCACCGCCTGAGATCCCCAGCGCACGGAGTAGCCGCCGAGGTTCACCATCTCCCCCGCCCGCGCGGCCCACCGACTGGCCTGAAGGCGGTCGGCCAGCTCGGGCGAGTCGAAGTGGGCCAGGCCCGGGAAGGCGACCGCTGCTTCGATGCGCGTGCGGTCCACGGCCGACTCGAAGCGGTAGCTGACGAGGGATTGAAGCGTGGTGACCCCGGCCCCGGCGACCTGCGCCAGGGTCAACGCCAATGCGATCGTGACCAGCGCCGACACCACCGCTCCCCGTGCGGCCACCGACTCCACCGCGGCCGGCGCCCGGTCGATCAGGCCGGCGCTGGCGGCGAGGACAACGGCGGGGGCCACACCCTCGACGGCTTGGACCACGACCAGCGCGGCAACCGCCCCAGGTGACGACTCGATCAGAAGCCGGAGCCCCCGCCACCACGGTCCTTGCCCCCTGCCGACCCGCACGGCGGCGAGAGGCTACTTGGCACTACCGCCGCGTCGTGCAAGAGACATGAGGAGCTAGTGCAGTGACCCGGACAGGCCACCTAGGTGAACCCGGTGGGCGGGGCGAACGGAGTTTGTACAACACCGACAACGGATGCGACCAGATCATCTCTCTAGCGCTAGCCATCTTCTCTGCTCTGACGATCACCTCCAATGATGGCTGCCGCCCTAGCATCTGCGAGAGAGCTAGGCAGGAATCATTACGTCGTTCTTTGCTATTTCCCTTGCCTTCGTAGCCAAACTGTTGTACGCTAGGTGGTGGTGCTAGGGACGCTGGAAGTGCTCGGAGAGGCCATCGAGAGCCTGGAGATCGGCTTCGACAGCTCCGAGCTGGCCCAGGCCCATCGCCTCCTCGATCGGCTCTCATCCCGGGTGTGCGTGGCCGACGGCGAGTTCGATGCGGGCGAGGGCTGGGACCTCGATGCCGCCACCTCCATGACCGCCTGGCTGCGATCCTTCGCCGGCCTCACCCCGGGCGATGCCGCCTACGCGGTGCGCCTGGCCAAGCGGCTGGGTTCGTTGCCGGTCACCACCGCCGCCTACCTCGACGGCACCCTGTCAGCAGGCCAGGTCAAGGCCATCGTGGCCAACGTCTCGGACAAGATATCCCAGCGCTTCGCCGACCAGGAGGCCGACCTGGTGCCCCTGCTGGCTCCACTCTCGGCCGGTGACGTGGCTGTGGCCATGCGCCAGTGGAAGGCCCTGGCCGAGGCCGAGCTGGACGACGACGAGCCCAAGGACGAGCCCGAGTCCTCCCTGCACCTGTCCGCGCTGCTGGAGGGGCGCTGGCGCCTGGACGGCGATCTGGGAGCCCTCGACGGCGAGACGCTGGCCACCGCCCTGCGCCTGGCTTCGGGCAAGGACGCCGAGGGCGAGGTGCGCACCCCGGCCCAGCGCCGGGCGGGCGCCCTGGTCGACATCTGCTCGTTCTTCCTCGATCGCCATGAGCACCCGGTGGGGAGCCGGCATCGCCCCCACGTCAACGTCATCGTCAACCTCGAGGAGCTGGAGGCGGGCCGGGGCGGCACCTTCGCCGACGGGGTGGTCATCGACGGCCCCTCGCTGGCCTCGCTCGTGTGCCATTCCACGTTCCACCGAGTGCTGGTGTCAGGCTCGTCGATCCTGGACTACGGCACGGCGACCAGGACCATCTCGGCCAACCTCTATAACGCTCTGGTCGTTCGGGATCGGCATTGCCGGTTTCCCGGTTGTGATCGCCCGGCACATTGGTGTGATTGTCACCACATCGTGCACGTGGAGGACGGTGGACCCACCTGTCCGTCTAATTGTTTATTGTTGTGCCGTCGCCATCACGGAAAGTTGCACAAACCGGGGTGGTCGGCGGTGCTGGACGACGATGCCACCTTGGTGGTCACCGATCCCAATGGGAGGGTGTTCACCAGCGAGGCGCCCATCCGCTCCCCGAGACCGCCGCCCGAGCTGTTCGCCGACACGGGATAGGGAGAGTCAGACGAGCCGGGCGGCGGCGAATGCCAACCCGCTACTCGTCGCCATGGCCCCGAATAGAGCGAAGACGATGGTGCGGGTCTGGGTGGCGAACGACTCGCTTAGCTCCTTGCGGAACGTGGCCGTAAGCTCCTGCTTCACGACCTCGAGCTCGACCTTGGTCACAAGATCCCGAACGTCGGCCTTGGTTGCGACGTCCCGGTGGGCGGGGAGGTGCTCCATCAGCGCGGTGGCGTGCTCGACGCCCAGCACCTCCTCCAACCTTTGGTACAGCTCGTGGCGCACTCGCTCATCGCTCGACATCTTGCCTCTCCTCTCCGTTGACGACAACGAGGGAGGCGCTGAGCCGGTCTCCGAGGGCCGGCCGAAGGGTAGCGATGGCCTGGGACAGCTACCGCTCGATGGTGAGGCCTCGCAGGTAGAACCAGTAGGTCCGCCAGCGGATGTCGCCCACCGGTCGTAGC
>JALZNY010000208.1 GCA_030857525.1 Actinomycetota bacterium | reverse complement strand
CCATCAAGCGCTACGCCCACCTGGTGGGTGGGTGCCGCATGGGCGCCGATGCCGCCTCAGGGGTGGTCGATGCCGACCTTCGCAGCTTCGCCGTCCCCAACCTCTACATCACCGACGGCAGCGTGTTGCCCACCCAGGGGTCGGCCAACCCGGCGCTGACCATCATGGCGGTGGTCGCCCGCTGCGCCGACCGGCTCACCTCGGCCAACCGGGGATGAACCCAATTGTGGAGCCGGAACATCGTCCTCCGGCGTCCAGGCTCCACCCATCGCATGCCACTCAGCCCATGTCGTCGGAGGTGACGATCTGCAGCACCCCGTCAGCGGTGCCGGCCACATAGACCGTGCCCGTCTCGGGATCGATGGCGATGCTGTTGGGCTGGCGAACCGAGGCAAAGTCGGCGACGGGACGAGGCTCGGGCCCGGAGATGTCGAAGCCAACCACGCGGTTGGTGGCCGTCAGGGTGACCCAAAGCTGTCGGCGCACGGGGTCGATGGCCATCCCGTAGGGGGCACCAGCGGCCTCGATACGGGTGATCTCCTTGACCTCGGGTGCGACCGAGAGCACGAGGATGGCATCGCCGTTGGTGTCGGCGACGAAGAGCCGGTCCTCGTCGCCCACGATGTGGGTCGGCCCTGCCCCGGTGACGATGGTGCCCAACTCGGCGAGCGAGGCGGCGTCGAAGACCTTGGTCTGGCGCCCTCGCACGCCCACCACGGCAACCGCATCGCCACTGGCCCCGATCCCTCCGGGCTGGACGGGCGCCGGGGTCTCGGCGACCACCTTGGCGTTGTCCACCACCGAGACGCTGTCGGCGAACTCGTTGGCGACGAACACTTGCATCCCCACCGCGACGGCGTCGTGGGGGTTGCGCCCGACCGGCGTCACCGACTCGATACGCCCATCGGGTAGTGCCACCGTCACCAGTTGGTCAGAACCCTCGGCGGGTACGAGCACTGGCCCTCCCGGCCCGACCAGGGCCAGATGCCTCGGTGCGCCGTCGAGATCGACGCGCCGCACCAGTCGTCCGTCCCGGTCGACCAGGGCGATGCCGTCGGGGGAGCGCAGCCCGATCACCACGAGTCCAGTGGTGACATCGAACACGAGGCCTTCGGGCATGGGGCCGACGGGGACGACCTGGCCGGGAGGCATCGCCTCCAGCGGCGCCGCCACCGCCGGTTCGGGGGCGCTGGGCAGAGGCTCGGGGGCGCCGGGCACCGGATCACTGGCTCGTGGTGCCTCGTCCGAGGGGTTGCCACAGGCGGCAAGCAGACCAGTCATGGCCACGGCCACGGCGAGGTCGCGCCCAATCGTTGCGGCAAGGCTGCGTCGGGTCACGGGCGTTCAGCCCCCTGGCCGAGGTTGCGCATCAGGCCGCCGTCCATGTAGTAGGACGAGCCGGTGACGTAGTCGCTGTCGCTCGACGCCAGGAACACCGCCAGCCGGGCGATCTCGGCCGGCTGGGCCGCTCGCTTGAAGGGGATGCTCTGCTCGTCTCGGCGCCGGCGTCGTCCTCGAGGTAGTGCATGACGACGTCGGCGCCCTCCTTGGCGAACTCCTCGGCCGTGGCCTGGCCTATCCCCGAATCCGAACCGGTGATCAGCGCCACCTTGCCCTGCAGTCGGCCATCGGCCATGTCGTTGCTCTCCTACTCGTCGTCGTCGGAAGTTGATGGTGAAGCCCGGGTGGCCTCGGTGAGGCGCCAGGCGGCGTTGATCAGCCCGACGTGGGAGAAGGCCTGGGGGAAGTTGCCCAGGAGCTCCCTGCGCTCGGGGTCGGCCTCCTCGGCCAGCAGGCCCAGGTCGTTGGCGTAGGACGTGGCCCGATTGAACCACGCTTCGGCCCGCTCCACGTCACCACCCAGGGCCAGCACGTCGAGCTGGGACTGGTCCCAGGCGTCGTTGCCGATGCGCACCGGACGACTGTCGGCGAAGCCGGAGAGGTGGCTGAGCGTGTGCTCGGTGAGGTCTCGCTCACCGGCGACCCCGTACATGCCCCGACGAAGCCGACCACCGTCTCCCCGACGGTCACCGTGAAGGTGGCCCTGGCCGTGGGGCCGTGGCGGGTAAAACGCCACATCGCTGTGCAGGGAGAGGGTGACGGGCCCACCACGAGCGACGAGGCCGTCGCCGCCGTCGCTCCAGTGGGGCGAGGTGAGGCCGTACTCCATGCGGGGGGCCACCTCGGTGGTCATGGCGACTGTTCCCCGGCGTCCCTCCACCCGGCGCAACAGGGTATGGGGCGACCGCCGGCCGATGTCGTGGCCCCGGGCGCTCGGTTCCAGGGCCAGGGCATCGGTGACGTCCACCTCCCCGCCGGCGGTGACGAAGGTGGTCCGCAGCACGAGGGTGGCGTCCAGGTAGCGCCGTTTCGATTCGAAATCCCCGGCGGGTTGGAGCGCCCAGTGGCCGGCGTCAGGGTCGAGCAGGCGTCACCACCGGGATGGCTAGCTTCGGTGAGCGGTGCGTTTGCAGCCAGCGGGTGCACGGATCCGTCGAAAAGCCAGGAGGCGTTGACCATGGCCAGCCCGCCGACCCGTTCCCTTCCCTCCACGCTGGGCGTGGGGGCGCTGGCCGGCTTGGTCGCTGCGCTGGCGCTCACCCTGGTCCAGGCCCTGGCCCGCCTGGGCCTGGGGGTGTCGCCCCCCACCGAGCTCATCGGTGACCGGGTTGCTCCTCTGCTGGGGATCGAGCGGTTCTTCTCGCTGCTCGAGCTCTTCGGCGGCTACGACCAGCTCAAGGCTCTGGGGGTCGGCTCGGCGACACTCGGACAGCTCGGTGTCGGCGTGGTCCTGGGGGCTGCCTTTGCCTGGATGTCATGGCGGGCGACCCGTGGCGCCGATCCCGGTGAGGCAGGGGCTCGTCGCCCGCTCCTGATGCTGGTGGCCGTCGTAGCCGGCCTGTGGTTGGTCTCCGTGGTGGCGCTGTGGCCGGTGCTGGCCACCAACTACCGGGGCCTGCCCCCTTCGCCGGCCCGGATCGTCACGGTGGTGACCATGCTGGTGTCCTCGGCGCTGTTCATCGCGGTCTTGTGGGGTGGCTACCGCCTGATCGCCGGTCGCCCGGGCGTGGCCGCCGATGGTTCGGCGGTGGGTGAGGGCAGCGTGACCCGGCGTGCGGTGGTCGTCGGCGGCGTCGGCGCCGGCCTGGCCGTGGCCACGGGTGGCGTAGGTGTGGCGCTGTTCAAGCGGTCGACGTTCGGCTACGACGGCATGCAGGTCGGGGGTCCAGGCATCCTGCCCATCACCCCGAACGACCGGTTCTACGTGGTGACCAAGAACGTCATCGACCCCCGGGTGCAGGAATCCCAGTGGCAGCTGAGCATCGGCGGGCTGGTCGATCGGCCTCACACCTACGACTTCGACGACCTGCGGTCGATGACGGCCGTCACCCAGGAGACGACGTTGTCGTGCATCAGCAACCCCGTCGGCGGGGGGCTGCAGAGCAACGCCATGTGGACCGGCGTCCCGCTGGCCGATCTGCTGGCCGAGGCCGGCCCGGGCGAGGGGGTCGTGGAGGTCTTGGTCACGGCCGTAGATGGCTACAGCGACAGCTTCTCCATCGACAAGGCCATGGAGGCCACCACCTTGGTGGCCTACGAGATGAACGGGGAGCCCCTTCCCCAGCGCCACGGCTACCCGGCCAGGATCCTGGTGCCGGGGCTGTTCGGGGAGAAGAACGTGAAGTGGGTCACCCGCATCGAGCTGGTCGACTTCGATGCCAAGGGCTTCTACGAGCAACAGGGCTGGGGCCCGGAGTTCGTGGTGCCCACCCGATCACGCTTCACCGAGCCCGACCTCTCCCAGCCGATCGCCGTCGGCGCCCTGACTGTCCTGAGGGGAACGG
>JALZNY010000207.1 GCA_030857525.1 Actinomycetota bacterium | reverse complement strand
GGCCGCGGTCCGGGTGGGCGTGCTGGTCGCCATGGTCCTGGTGGCGGTCGCCGACCGGCGAGGGCGCCGCCCCGTGCTCGTGGCCTGCGCCCTGGGCGGATGCCTGGCCGCCGCCGCTGGCGCCGTGGCCCCGTCCCTGGCCTGGCTGGGTGCCAGCCAGCTCGTGGCCCGGGCCTTCGCCACCGCCCTGGCCGTGCTCATCACCATCGTGGCCGTCGAGGAGATGCCCCGGGGATCGCGGGCCTACGCGGTGAGCGTGCTGGGGATGGCTGGCGGGCTGGGGGCCGGGATCTGTGTGATGGCGCTGCCCCTCGCCGACCTGGGAGCACGGGGCTGGCGCCTGCTGTACCTGGTGCCCCTGGCCGGCCTCCCCCTGGTCCGCAGCGTCGCCGGTCTCCTGGCCGAGAGCCGGCGCTTCGTCGCCCCCCACGACGTGGTGTCCCTGGCCGGTCACGGTCGCCGGTTGGCCCTGCTGGCGGCATCGGCGTTCCTCCTCGCCCTGTTCACCGCCCCGGCGTCGCAGCTGCAGAACGAGTTCCTGCGTGACGAGCGGAGCTTCTCGGCCTCGCGGATCGCGCTGTTCACCGTCCTCACCGTCACCCCCGCCAGCCTGGGGGTGGTGGTCGGCGGGCGCCTGGCCGACGTGCGGGGGCGGCGGATCGTGGGGGCGGTCGGTCTGGCCGGAGGTGTAGGAGCCAGTGTGGCCATGTTCGCCAGCACCGGATGGCCGCTGTGGGCCTGGTCGGTGATCGGATCGGTCGTCGGGGGGGCGGTCCTGCCCGCGCTCGGGGTCTACGGCCCCGAGCTGTTCCCCACCTCCCTGCGGGGCCGGGCCAATGGCCTGGTGGCCCTGTTGGGCGTGGTGGGCAGCGCCATCGGGCTGGTGGCCGCGGGCACCCTCTCGGAGCGCTTCGCCAGCCTCACCCCGGCGCTAGCCATCCTGGCCCTCGGACCGGTCGCGCTCGTGGTGCTGGTGCTGGTCGCCTATCCCGAGACGGCCCGACGTGAGCTGGAGGAGCTCAACCCCGAGGATCGCCTGCGATCGGTCGCAGCCTTCGCACCCAGGCCGCCACCGCCGTAGCCACCTCCTCGTCGGCCCCCTTCAGCTCGTGGCCGCCGCCTTCGACCCACACATGGCTCACCGCGGCGGGGATGGCAGCCGTGGCCGACTCCAGCTCGGCCGGCGTGGCGAAGGGGTCCCGGCTGCCAGAGACGAACAGGCAGGGAACACCGATCGCCCCCAGGTGCGCCACCCGGAGTCGCTCGGGTCGTCCCGGTGGGTGCAGGGGATAGCCGACGAGCACGAGCCCGGCGGCCGGCAACCCTTCGGCCACGGCCATGGAGCAGATGCGACCGCCCATCGACCGGCCACCCAGGACCAACCGCTCCGGCGCCACTGCGGCCGTGCGGGCCAGGTCGGTGGCGGCCTCGACCACCGACGCCACCAGGATGGGGGCCCGGTCAGGGATGCGCCGCCCGGCCTTGCGGTACGGGAAGTCCACCCGCCCGACGGGGAGGGGGGCGAGTGCGGCCTCGATGGCCAGCAGCGCCGGGTGGGACCGACCGCTGCCGGCGCCGGGCGTCAACAAGGCGGCGCCCACCGTCATTGCTCCCAACGGTTCGTCCGAGGCGAGCATGTCAGCCGGCGGCCACGGTCCCGGCCAGCAGGATGCGACGAGCCTCGCTGAGCTCGGAGATGCGCTGCGCCGCACCCTCGCTGGCCGCTCCGTGATCGGGGTGAACCGTGCGTACCAGGGCACGGAACCGCTGCTGCACATCGACACGCTCGGGCGCCACCTCGGCGCCGAAGCCGAGCACTCCGAGGGCCCAGCGATGCGGATGGGTGAAGGCCCCGCTGGCCCACGCCCGGGCGCTCCCGGCGCCCGAGAGGTGGGCCACCAGCGAAGGGCCCACCGGTCCACGCCATTGCGTAGCTCGGCGGACCGTCTCCAGCACGGCGCTGCGGTGGACATCGTCCACGGCGCCGGCCGCGTAGATCGCCCCCAGGATCTGCGCCGCCGGGCTGGCGTTGTCCTCGAGATCGAACTGCACCCTGTCGCCCACATCGAGCAGGCGGTGACGGCTGCGGGCCAAGCCGATCCGGTCGACCTGGAAGCGGTGGCGGAGGCGGGGCTGAGGGACGCGACGACCGGCCTGGAGGTCGTTGATGAGGCGGGTCACCTCACCGGCCAGGTCGGGGTCGAGGCCCTCCATCGAGGTGGCCACGATGCCACCCAGCAACAGCCCACCGAATCCCGGAGGTGGGTCGGTGGGCAGCAAGTGGTGGCCCAGGGCCACGCGGCGAGTCGGAGCGATGGGCCGGCTGTGCCAGATCTCGAGCTCGGCCAACAGCACCGGAGGTAGACCGTAGCGTGGGTCTTCAACTGTTCCTGGCCGACCAGCCCGAAGGAGCCCACCAGGCGATCGAACCCGTCGGGGTCCTCCCGGCGCCTAGACCAGTGGATGCAGGGCGTCGCGTAGGAGACGAGCGGTCTCGATCACCTCGTCCTCGTCGGCGCCCTCACGCAGGCAGCCAGCCAGGCGTTCCGCCATTGCCACCAGCTCCGTCCACACCGCCGGGTCGAGCCCGTAGGGCACCGTGACCTCACCCGCAGCATGGGTCACCTCCAGCAGCTCCTCGGCCGCCTGGGTGTTCCCCGGTGCGCTGGCGAGCATGTCGGCGGTGATGTAGAGCGCCGACATAACCTCAGCGCCGCCGTCGTCGCCGTCGTCGTCCTCGACCTCCAGGGCGTCAGGGTGGTCGAGCTCGTCGATGAGCTCCTCGACCAGATCGGCGTCACGTTCGGCCACGACCAGCTGCGTGGAGGTGAACGGAGGGCTGGCCGGACCCGCCACCGCATCGGGTGTCATCCACGACGTCGGGGAGCTCTGCTGTCCCCAACGATGGGCCACCCCCTCGCCGTCGAGCAGGCGATCCAGGGTGGCCCGCAGCTCAGGCTCCCAGTCAGCCAGGTCGTACACGACCTCGTCTGCCACCAGGCCGTCGGTCTCGTCCATCACGGCGTGCGCCAGCGCAGCACGTGACGGCGCAGGAACGACTCTGTGCGCCCCAATTCGTCGATCACGGTCTCAGCTCTCCCCCACCCGTGGCCCTCACCCTCGTAGACGTGCAGCTCGACGTGGCCACCCGCCGCTCGTATGCGCTCGGCCACGGCCTGGCTCTGGGCCAGGGCCACGACCTTGTCGTCGCTGCCCTGGAGGATGAGCAGCGGGGAGGCGATGTCTCCGGCTCGCTGCACCGGTGAGCGCTCCCGATAGACGTCGGCGGCTGCCGGCAGGGGTCCGACCAGCGAGTGGAGGTAGTGGGCCTCGAAGCGATGCGTGGACTCGTCGAGCTCGAGCAGGTCGGCCACGCCGTAAAGGTTCACCCCGGCGGCGCACAGGTCGGGGTGGGCGGCCAGCAAGTTGAGCACGGTGAAGCCACCGGCCGAGGCACCCATGGCCACCAGGCGGCGGGGATCGCCCCAGCCCGAGGCCACCGCTGCCCGCATCCCCGCGGCTACGTCGGCGACGTCGACCTCGCCCCAGCGCCCGGCCAGGGCCTGGGTGAACGCCCGCCCGTGGCCCGTGGAGCCGCGGTGGTCGGCCACCAGCACGGCCCAGCCCCGGTCGACCCAGTAGGCGATCCGAGGGTTGAACACCACCTCCATCTGGGCGGTAGGCCCGCCGTGGACCCAGGCGATGAGCGGTGGGGGGTCACCCAGCACGTGTGGGCCGGGGCGGTAAAGCCGGCCGGGTACCTCGGCCCCGTCGTCACCGCTCCAGGTCACCAGCTCGGGCTCACGCAGCCCGGCGGCACCGAAGCCGGCCAGGGGGCCGCAGGCCAGGACCTGGCGGG
>JALZNY010000206.1 GCA_030857525.1 Actinomycetota bacterium | reverse complement strand
ACCCGGAAGGCCTCCTCTGTCATCCGCTCGGCCAGCCGGCGGACCACCTGGGCGTCGATTTCGGCGGCGATGGTGTCGGCCAGCAGCCCGAGTGCCCCGACGGGGGTCTTGAGCTCATGGGTGATGTTCACCACGAAGTCGCGTCGCACCGCCTCCAGGCGCCGGCGCTCCGACACGTCGTCCACGAGCACGAGCGCCCCGGCGGGCTGGAGGCCGTCCCGCAGGTCGACGGCCGACAGCAGCAGCACCCGTCGCGGCGGGCCGTAGAGGTCGAGCGTCCGCAGCGCGGCACCCGCTCCCCTCACCGCGACGAACTGCTCCTGGATGGCTTGCTCCACCAGAGCCTCCCCGTGGCGGCTCCGGACGTAGGCGATCGCCACCTGGTTGCGAAACACCTCCCGGCCGGTGTCGTCGCAGATCACCACCCCCTGCGGGATGGCGTCGAGCGCCCCGGCCAGGCGGGACACCGCGATCTCGGCCTCGTGCAGGTGCCCGGCATCTGACGATGTCTCGGTCTCGAGCCGCTGGCGAAGAGCCCGGCGGGATAAGAGGCAGGCGACCACGACCGCGACCATGGCCACCACCGACAGAGCCACCGAGATCGTGATCAAGGGGGCTCCCATCGTGGATCCGCTAGCCCGTGGGGGTGGGAAGGCGCTGCTCGATGGCCGCCGCCGCCCCTGGTCGCTCGAGGGCGGTGATACCGCTCAGGGAGGTGACGGTGGCGAAGCCGGCCAGGACGAGTGCCGTATCGGAGTCGTGTCCCTCGGGCTCACCGGGCCCGCCCGCCTCGTCCTCGGCCTGTCCCTCCAGCGCGATCTGCAGGCCGCCGGGGGCCTCGACGACTGATGCCCGCACGGTGCCGAACGTGGCCAAGGGAGCGGCTCGCACTCCCCTGATCGCCTCGGGCTCGAGATTGGGGACGTTAAGGTTGACCACGCTGCCCGCCGGCTGCCCGGCCAGCCAGTCGACGGCGGGGACGGCCAGGGCCGCCGCGCTCGCCCACCGGAAGGGGCCTCCAGCCCCCAGGCTCACGGCGAGCCCGGAGATGTCGAAGTTGGCGGCAGTCAAGGCGGCGCCGACCGTGCCCGAGTGCAGGACGGCCCGCCCGGTGTTGGCTCCTGCGTTGATGCCCGAGACCACCAGGTCGGGCGCCGGTCCGAAGCCGCCCATGCAGGCGGCGATGACGATGAGGGCCGGCGAGGCGGCCACCGAGTAGCAGGTGGCCTCGTCGAGTCCGTCCAGCTCGACCCGCTGGAGCTCGATGGTCTCATCGGCGTGCATCCCACCGATGGCGGCGCTGGCGCCGCTGCGATCGTCGGCCGGCGCCGCTACCACCACCTCGTGGCCGGCGTCGACCAGAGCGGCGGCGAGGGCGGCGATCCCCGGAGCGAGCACCCCGTCGTCGTTGGTGACGAGCAAGCGCATCAGACCGGACCCGGCTGCGGGCCCCGGCGACCGGCTACGTCGGGCTCGGCGCCACCAGGACCGACGCTGTCCCTCGACAACAGCACGGGGTCGCCGTCACCCGCCTCCCGCACCTTCTGGCGGGCTGCCGCATCGTGCTCGGGAAGCCATCCGGTGACCATGTACTGGACCCGCTCGCCGATGTTGACCGCATGGTCACCGATGCGCTCGTAGAAACGGCCCACCAGGGCGAGCTGGACCGCCACCTGCAGCGCCGTGACCCCCTCGCCGTGGGCCTCGAAGATGGTCTGGATGAAGTCGAGATGAAGGTCGTCGACGGTGTCGTCCATGTCGTCCATGGCCGCGGCCAAGCTCTCGTCACGCTCGACATAGGCGTCGATGGAGAGACGGAACAGACGATGCACCTGCTCCCCCAGCTGCTCGATGAGACCACGCAAGCGGGGATCGAGCTCGACCCCGTACAGACGCCGAGCGGCCTTCATGATGTTGACGACCAGCCCGCCCGAACGCTGGATCTCGGCCGTCAGCCGGGCTGCGGTCACCACCGACCGCAGGTCGATGGCCATGGGCTGCTGCAGCGTCAGGAGCTGGTAGCAGCGCTCCTCGATGTCGAGGGTGAGGGCGTCGAGCGCCACCTCGCCGGCGATGATCTCCTCGGCCACCCGCAGGTCACCGTCGAGCAGAGCCTCGGTCGCCTTGCCCAGGGACTCGGTGACCATCCCGGCCAGGCGGACGATGTCGTGGCTGACCTCGTCGAGCGACTGGTGGAAGCTCTTGCGGATCTCGACCCCCGGCTCGTGCACGGCCATCACCGCACCTCGGCGGCCAGGTAGGCCGGATCGCCGGTGAGCAGGTAGCGCAGACGCTCGCCCACGATCACGGTGTGGTCGGCGATGCGCTCCAGGGCCCGGCCGACCAGCACCGCCACCACGGCCAGATGCGTGGCTCCCGGGCCCTCGAGTCCGAGGATGTGCTCCAAGAGCCGGGCGTAGTGGCCGTCCATGACCCGGTTGCGCTCGGCCAGGCTGCAGGCCGCGGCCAGGTCCTGGGACGACCAGGCGTCGAGGGCCGTGCGGTAGAGCTCCTGCGCCACCTCGGCCATGTCGCCGAGGGTACGGAACATCGGACCGTGTGCCACCAGGAGGGGGACGTCGGGCGCCTGCTTGACCACCCGCAAGGACAGGTCGGCAATGCGCTCGAGCTCCTCGAGCACTCGCAGCACCGACACCAAGAAGCGCAGGTCGGAGGCCACCGGGGATTCCCGGCGGATGAGGTCGTAGCAGCGCTCGGTGAGCGAGACCAACATGGCGTCGACGTCGTCGTCGGCGGCCAGGGCCACCTCGGCCAGGGCCAGGTCGCCGGTGCTCAGCACCCGCCCCATGCGGTCGAGGGCCTGGGACACCCGCACGGCCATGACCTCCACCTGGAGGCGAAGCTGGTCGAGCTCGGCGTTGAAGTGCGACCGCACCCGGTGGCCGCCACCCTCCGAGCCGGTCGACGTGGTCATCCCGGCGCTTCTCCCCTCGGCGTGATCATCCGAACCGGCCGGTGACGTAGTTCTCGGTGCGCTCGTCGGAGGGGTTGGAGAACATCTTCTCGGTCTGGTCGAACTCCACCAGGATGCCGGTGCGGGTGTCGCTGGTCTCGTTCACCTCGGCGGTGAAGAAGGCGCAGCGGTCGCTGACCCGGGCGGCCTGTTGCATGTTGTGGGTGACGATGATGATCGTGTACTCGGCCTTGATCTCCTCCATGAGGTCCTCGATCCGCCCGGTGGCGATGGGATCCAGGGCCGAGCAGGGCTCGTCCATGAGGATCACCTCGGGGTCGACAGCCAGCGCTCGGGCGATGCAGAGCCGCTGCTGCTGGCCGCCGGACAGGCCCATGGCCGAAGCCTTGAGCCGGTCCTTGACCTCGTCCCACAGCGCGGCGCGGCGCAGCGATCGTTCCACGATCTCGTCCATGTCGCCCTTGGCTTTCGCCACCTTGGGCCCGAAAGCGATGTTGTCGTAGATCGACTTGGGGAACGGGTTGGGCTTTTGGAACACCATCCCGATACGGCGGCGCACCTCGACGGCGTTCACCTCGGAGTCGTACAGGTTGACGCCGTGGTAGAGCACCTTCCCCTCGACCCGGGCGACGTCGACCAGGTCGTTCATCCGGTTGAAGCATCGCAAGAGGGTCGTCTTGCCGCAGCCGGAGGGCCCGATGAAGGCGGTGATCTGCTTCTCGCACACCGCCATGTCCACGTTGCGGATGGCCCGGAACGAGCCGTAGAAGACCGAAAGATCCTCGAGGTGGAACACCGTCGCCTGGTTTGTGTCCTCCGAACGGTGCTCGGCCACGGGACGGTTCGCGTCCACATGGGGACTGGCAGTCGGCTCCGACCGATTCTCGGGCTGGGACTGCGTCTTCATCTCGGGCGACATGTCGCTCACCTTCTCT
>JALZNY010000205.1 GCA_030857525.1 Actinomycetota bacterium | reverse complement strand
GGCGTCGTCGGCCTCCACGATGCCCTCCACCAGGGCCTCGTGCACCCGATGCTCCTGGGCCTCCATCTCGGGGGGGACCTCGCCGGCCACGGCATCGCCCCCGTCGTTGAGGTAGGCCGTATCGGTGAGCAGGTCGGCGACGCCGTGGAAGGTCGATCCCTCGCCGATGGGCAGCTCCAGGGGAGCGATGCCGGAGCCGAAGGCCTCGCGCAGCTCGCCCAACGTCCGCTCGAAGTCGGCCAGCTCCCGGTCGAGCTTGTTGACGAAGATCATCCGAGGCAGCCGGCGCTCGGCGGCCATGCGCCACACCAGCCGGGTCTGGACCTCGACGCCGTCGAGGGCGCTGACCACGAAGATGGCCAGATCGACGACGCGCAGGGCGGCCTCGACGTCGCCGACGAAGTCGGACAGCCCGGGAGTGTCGAGGATGTTGATCTTGTAGCCCTCGAACTCAGCAGGGGCCAGCGCCAGCGTCAGCGACATGGTGCGGGCGATCTCCTCGGGCTCGTGGTCACAGACCGTGGTTCCGTCCTCGACCCGACCCAGGCGGCTGATGGCCCCGGCCCGGTACAGCAGGGCCTCGGCCAGGCTGGTCTTGCCTGATCCGCCGTGGCCGACCAGGGCGACGTTGCGCACCTTGGCGGGCGAGTAGTCCTGCACCAGAGCCCCTTCCGGCGCTTCGCCGGCCCCGACCTTTACCGGATCCGGCTGCACACCCCTGCAGTGGGTTGGGAGCGTAGCCTCGGCCACGCCGGGTACGCTCACGGCACCCAAACCACCGCCCATCCGGGGCGCTCGGCACCAGGAGCTCACATGCTCGACGGACGTTGGAAGATCGACATCGAACGTCGACTGCGACCCGTGGGCACCGACCTGAGTCGTAGCGGCATCACCGCTGACCACCTGACCATCCTCGGCCTGGTGATGGCGGTGGCCACCGCGGTTGCCGTCGGCAACGGCGCGTTGCGGGCCGGTGTGCTGCTGTTGGCCGCCTCCACCCTGCCCGACGCCCTCGACGGCGCCGTGGCCAAGGCGTCGGGGACAGCGTCGCCCCGGGGTTCGTTCTTCGACTCGGTGGCCGACCGGGTGACCGACACCCTGCTGCTGGGCGGCGTGGCCTGGTACCTCTCGGGCAGCGGTGGCGGGCGCATCGCCCTGTTGCCCTTCGCCGTGCTGGGGGTCACGACGCTGGTCTCCTATCAGCGGGCCAAGGCCGAGTCGCTCGGCTTCGACGCCCGGGGCGGGTTGATGGAGCGAGCCGAGCGCATCGTGCTGCTCGGCCTCGGCCTCCTCTTCGAATGGGCGCTGATCCCGGTGTTGTGGCTCATGCTGGTTCTGACCGCCGTCACGGCCGTGCAGCGCTTCGCCAAGGTGTGGCGCCAGGCCAGCGCACCGCGGCCCGTCCCGGCGCCACGCTGGAAGGGGCGGCGGACGGCTCGTTCCCGTGACCGCACGTGGCGCCACCGGACCCGCGCCCGGCACCGCCCGCACTGACTGCCCCGGTCTGGCCGGGGCGTCAAGGTCTCGTCCTCCAGGCCTACCGGGTCGGCTCCCGTTTGGCCGGCCTGCTCCCCCCTCGCCTGGCGACGGCAGTGGAGCGGCCCGCCGGATCGGCCCTGGCCCTGGCCCTGCACCGGCGGCGGTGGCTGGTCGAGCGCCACCTCCAGCGGGCCTACGGCGGGACCCTTCGTCCCCGAGCCCTGCGACGAGCGGGCCGGCGATCCTTGGAGTCCTACGCCCGGTACTGGATCGAGTCGTTCCGTCTCCCGGTGCTGTCCGGGGAGGAGATCGACGACGGGATGTGGGTCGAGGGCCTCGACCACCTCGACGCCGCCCTGGCCGCCGGCCGGGGGGCCATCCTCGCCCTGCCCCACGTGGGTGGGTGGGACTTCGGGGGGGCGTGGCTGGTGCGGCGGGGCTACTCCGTCTCCGCCGTGGTCGAGCAACTGCAGCCGCCGGAGCTCCTGGCCTGGTTCACCAGCCTGCGAGCCAAGGTGGGCGTGCAGGCCATCCCCCTCGGGCCCCGGGCGGGTTCGGCGGTGCTGGCGGCACTGCGGGCCAACCGCGTGGTGGTCCTGCTGTGCGACCGCGACATCGGCGGAGGGGGGGTCGAGGTCGAGCTCTTCGGCGAGCGCACCACCCTGCCGGGCGGGCCGATGACCCTGGCCCTGCGGGGGCGGACGGCGGTGCTGCCCACCGCGGTCTACTTCGACGGCCGCCAGGGACACCGGGGCGAGATCCGCCCGGCCCTGGCCGTCGAGCGACGTGGCTCCCTGCGCGATGACGTCGAGCGCCTGACCCAGGATCTGGCCACCGAGCTCGAGTCGCTCATCCGCGCCGCTCCCGAGCAGTGGCACCTGCTCCAGCCCAACTGGCCGAGCGACCGCGGATACGGGGGCTGAGCGAACGCTGCGAGCCGAGCTCGATGCCATCGCCGTCAGGGTTCGAACGAGCCCACCTGGCCGGAGAGGTCGACCAGGAACGGTCGGGGGCCGGCGCGCACCGGCTCGGCCCAGCGCAGGCTGGCGTCGTCGGTGACCCGGGCAGCGGCCACGCTGGCTGCGGCTGCGGCCAACCCGTCGTGATCCGACAGCTCGATCGCCGTGCACCCACGGTCGGCGACGTCGACAAGCTCGACGTGGCGCCAGCGTCCCGGTCCGGGGCCATCGGGCTGGCCCGACAGCGCGCCGATCGCCTGGTCGGCCGCGGCTTCGTGGTCACGCTCTTGCGAGCAGCGCTCGAGCTCGTTCCACAACGATGCCAGCTCGGCCCGGTACTGGCGGATGGTCGTCCACGCCGCGGCGCCGAGCGTGGCGAGCATCTCGGCGCTGAGCACGTCGGGTCCGACGTAGCGGCCTGATGCGGCGGCGACCAGGTTGCGACCGGCGTCTTCCACCGCCACAGCTCGGTAGCGCCGCAGCGGTAGGTGCGACGGCTGCCAGCCCACGCCTTGTTGTTGTTGTTGTTGGTGGTGGCGGACGTCGTCGCCCGGGGCCATCGGCGAATCCGACGGCTCGGCCCAGCAGGCCAGCACGGGGTCGCCACAGCGGCGGATGGCGGCGTCACCTTCGGCCCCGTCGGCCGCGGGGTGCTCGGCCAGGGTGACGGCCCGGTCGTCGACCAAGGCCCGCACGCGCCAGGGGCCCGGGGGCTCGGTCCTGGTCGGCACCTCGTGGGGAACCGCCGACTCCAGGGCGCCGAGATGGTCCTCGGCTCTGGGGCAGCACCGGGCCGCCTCCTCGGAGGCCCGGAGCTGCACCCGGTAGAAGAAGGCGCAGTAGGCCATCTGGGTGGCGGCGAGGGCCAGGTCCTTCCACGGCATGTTGAGTACCCGCCGGTCGAGGAACATCCGCCCCGAGCTGTCCTCGCCATCGAACACCCGGCGCCACTTCGTCCCGTTGCGTCGAGGGAGCCACGTCGGGTCGTACCCCGCCCCCCAGGCTCGGGGGACGGCGAGGCGCCACGTCACCTCACCGGGGCCGCCCACGTCAGAGCAGCCCGAAGAGCAACAGGAGGACGACGGTGACGGCCAGGGACAACAGGATGGAGCCGAGGCAGCCCAGGCGGTTGGAGAAGAAGAGGAACATGTCGACGAGTGTGCCCTCGACCCGGCTCCGGTGACCCAGGTGTGCCTCGCCTACCCTCCGGGGGTGCGGATCGGCCTCGTCAGCCCCTACAGCCTGACCCTGCCCGGTGGGGTCCAGGGCCAGGTCCTCGGCCTGGCCCGGGCGCTGCGGGCCAAGGGGCACGAGGCCCAGGTGCTGGGGCCGTGTGACGGGTCGCCGCCCGAGGCGGGGGTGACGCCGCTCGGGAGCTCGGTCCCCCTGGCCGCCAACGGCTCGGTAGCACCCATCGCCCCCGACCTCCCCTG
>JALZNY010000204.1 GCA_030857525.1 Actinomycetota bacterium | reverse complement strand
GGGTGGGACCAAGCCACAGGTCAAGAAGCTCAAGCAGGGCGCCACCCTGGTGGAGCAGGGCCAGGCCGGCCAGGAGCTGTTCCTGCTCCTCGACGGCGTGCTCCAGGTCGAGGTCGACGGGGAGGCGCTGGCCGATCTCGGCCCCGGCGCCCTGCTGGGGGAGCGGGCGGTGCTCGAGGGCGGCCTGCGCACGTCGACCCTGCGGGCGGTGACCCCGTGCAAGGTGGCGGTGGCGGCCGTCCAGGAGGTCGACCGGGAGGCTCTGGCCCAGATCAGCCTCGGGCATCGCCGGGAGGACGGCTGAGTGTCAGGGCGGGCTGGGAATCGCTCGACGCTCCAGGTCCGCTGAGACGGTGAGGGTCTGGGTCTGCGGGGTGCGAGGCTCGACGCCGGCGCCCGGTGCCGAGTTCGCCCGCTACGGAGGTCACACGTCGTGCCTGGCCCTGGCCCACGACGGCGAGGCCCCGTCGCTGATCCTCGACGCCGGCACGGGCGTGCGCCAGGTGAGCGCCCTGCTCGGAGGCGGTCCATTCCGGGGCACCATCCTGCTCGGGCACCTGCACTGGGACCACACCCAGGGCCTGCCCTTCTTCGCCGCGGCCGACCAACCCGACGCCGAGGTCACGCTTCTGCTCCCGGCCCAGGGGCCGGAAGATCCGGTGGCGGTCCTGTCCCGGGCCATGTCACCGCCCCACTTCCCCATCGATCCCACGGGGCTGCGTGGAACCTGGCGCTTCGAGGCCCTGGAGCCGGGCCGGCATTCGATCGAGGGCTTCGAGGTGGTGGCCAGGGAGATCCCCCACAAGGGGGGGCGGACCTTCGGGTTCCGGGTCTCCGACGGCACCGGTGCGCTGGCCTACCTCTCCGATCACAACCCCATCGCCTTGGGCCCCGGGCCACACGGGCTGGGTCCCTACCACGAGGCCGCCCTGGCTCTGGCCGGCGGCGTCGACGTAGTGGTCCACGACGCCCAGCACACCGCCGAGGAGCTGCCCGCCCGGGCCCACTTCGGCCACTCCGCGGCCGGCTATGCCGTCGGCTTGGCCGCAGCCGCCGGAGCCCGCTCGGTGCTCCTCTACCACCACGACCCGTCCCGTTCCGACGACGAGCTGGACGCGCTGGTGACGGCGCTGGCCCATCCCCAGGTCGAGGTGGTCGCAGCGGCCGAAGGCATGGTCCTCGATCTGCCCTGGGTGTCGCCAAGGCCGGCGCGCGTTGTGGGGTCATAATCTGGCGGCATGCTCGAGCCACTCGATGTCGTTGGGATCGGCAACGCCTTGGTCGACGTCCTCGCCCGGGTCGACGACGCCTTCTTGGCCGAGCACGGGCTGGCCAAGGGATCGATGTCCCTCATCGACGCCGGGCAGGCCGAGCGGCTGTACGGGGTCATGGGCTCAGCGGTGGAGGTGTCCGGAGGCTCGGCGGCCAACACCATGGCGGGGTTGGCGTCGCTCGGGGCCAAGGTGGCGTTCGTGGGCCGGGTCGCGGACGACCAGCTCGGCGAGGTGTTCGCCCACGACATCCGGGCCGCCGGGGTGAGCTTCGAGCCGCCGCCGACCGCCGCCGGCAGGGGTAGTGCTCCCACCGGGCGCTGCCTCATCGCCGTCACCCCTGATGGCCAGCGCACCATGTCGACGTTGCTGGGCGCATCGAGCGAGCTCGGCTCCGACGACGTCGACGTGACCCTTCTGGCGGGGGCCGGGATCACCTACCTGGAGGGCTACCTGTTCGACCAGGAGCCAGCCCGAGAGGCGTTTCACAAGGCGGCGGCAGCGGCCCATGGCGCCGGCCGTCGCGTCGCTCTGACGCTCTCCGACTCGTTCTGCGTCGAGCGCTTCCGAGCAGAGTTCCTGGAGTTCATCGAAACCGAGGCCGGGGCCGACATCGTGTTCGCCAACGAGGACGAGCTGCGGCTGCTCTACGAGACCGACGACGCCGACGTGGCCCTGTCACGCGTTCAGCACCACTGCCGACTGGTGGTCATGACCAGGGGTGCGGCCGGCTCGACGGTGGTCGTCGAGGGGGATCGCCACGACGTGGGTGCCGAACCGGTAGCCAGGGTGGTCGACACCACCGGCGCCGGCGATCTCTACGCCGCCGGGTTCCTCCACGGCCTGGCCCGGGGCTGCGACCCGACCACGTGCGCCCGGCTCGGCGCCGTGGTTGCCGGCGAGGTGATCTCCCACATCGGCGCCCGCCCCGAGACCTCCCTGGCCGACCTGGTCGCCCCCTTGCTGAGATGACCTCCCTGCGGACGGTCAGCCCGGATGGTCATGCTTGGCGGGTGCGGCGCCAATGGACGCCCCGACTGGAGGGTCGAGGCCTTCGGGAGCGACTGGCCGCACGGCGCCGGCGCCGAGCGGCCAAAGAGGATCGGGACAAGGGAGACAGCTTCTGGTCAGAGCTCCTCGAACCCATCTCCTGGCTGTCGGAGTCGGTGCCCACGCTGGTGGTGGGCCTGGTCCTGACGGCACTTTCGGTGCTGTTGGTGGTGCTGGGTCTCCCGCTGCTCCTGGTCGTGGTCGACCTTGTCGTCGTGGTCGCCCTGGTCGTCGGTGGGGTGGTCGCCCGGGTGCTGTTCCGTCGGCCCTGGACGGTCGAGGCCGTGTCCGACGGGGGTGAGCGGGCAACTCGCCAGGTAGTGGGTTGGAGGGCCAGCGGACGGGAACGCCATGAGCTGGTCCACGAGATCACCCACGGTCGACCGCCTTCCGCGACAGCCTGATCCAGCTCGTCGAGCGACTCGGTTGGGCTCAGACCGTGATCACGTCGAGCCCGGGGATGTCGACGTAGTCGTGGTCCTGGGTGACCAGCGGGAGGCGACGCGACCATGCCGTAGCCGCGATCCACGAGTCGTTGACCGGCATGTGTTGCCCACTGTCGCGCAGCATCACCCGGAGCTTGGCCCAGGTCTGGGCAACCTCGTCATCGTCGGCCAGGCCGCGTGTCACCAGAGGACTGGTCACACGGCGACATCGTCGGTGGTCCCGGGAGCGAGGTCGCGCAGCTCGCGTAGCAACGCCGGATCAGCCTGATGGTCGACGAGCCTGCGCACGAACTCCGCTCGGCTGATCCAGGTCGGCCGGTGCAGGACGGGGGACAGGAGGGCGACTGGGAGACCGTTCACCGTGATGGTCAACGTCTCCCCGCTCTCGACTGGGTCGAGGAGCTCGCGCGTGCTTTTGCGCAGCTCACGGGAGGCCACGGAGGACACGGCTACGACCGTAGCGCTTCGTCGCACCAGGGAGGCTCGGCTTACCTGCGGTCGTCGTCCTCGGGGGGGAGGAACTCGAAGCTGAGGTCGCCCAGGCGCACCAGGGTGGAAGCCACCCAGCCACCGATGCCACCGAACTGCTCGTCGAGCACCGAGCCGTCGGCCAGGGTGCGCTCGTCGAGGGGGATGCTGCCCTCGTAGGAGACCTCGATGGCGAACTCCCCGTCGCCCGGCACGTCGCCGGAGAAGACCTGTTCGATGGTGTGGCCCGAGCGCACCAGTGCCTCGGTCGCGGTCAGCGGGGTGGACTCCGGAAGCACGGCCAGCACCCGCTCGGGATCGGGGCGCTGCACCAGGCGCTGGATGCGCAGGGCCACCTCGACCAGGACCTCGGGAGGCTCGTCGGGAGGCTCGTCGATGTACCAGCTCCGGTAGGCGGTCTGCGACCACGTGGGCCAGTCGAGGGTGATGTCGGCCTGCACCCGAGGCGGTGATCCCTCGCCGGGGACGCCGTAGCTCGTCTCCCAGGTCACGTCACCCAGCAGGACGTCCACCTGGAAGCGCTCCTCGAAGGCCTGGCGCTCGAGCAGGGCGTTCTCCAGGGCGTCGCGCAGCGCGCCGATGGCGTCGGTGAAGACGTGGTCGAGCACCGCGGCAGGTTAGGGCGTGGTGAGCCTG
>JALZNY010000203.1 GCA_030857525.1 Actinomycetota bacterium | reverse complement strand
GGGCATGTCCGAGGCGATGACCTTCCACGTGGCCTTCGAACATCGGAGCTCCACCTGGAGCCAGCGAAGCTGGCGCTCTCCGAGCAGGGCCGTGGCCTCGCTGGCCTCGGTCTGCACGTTGGGCGAGTTCGGTCCCCGGTAGGTCCGCATGTCGAGGAAGAACAAGTCAAGCGAGGGACCGTAGGACACGCTGCGGTAGATGCGATCGTCGTCCCCGGGCGCGAGGCGAATGGGCGTGAACTCGTGGAAGGCCTGGTTGGCCCGGGCGGAGAGGACGTCGACCTCGCGTTCGGAGTAGCGGGGGTCATCGAGGATCTCACCGGGGAACCAGTTGTTGGTCGTCTCGTGGTCGTCCCACTGGGCGAAGAGGGGGACCTCGGCGTTGAAGCGCCGGACGTTGTCGTCGAGCAGGTTGTACTTGTGGTTGCCGCGGAACTCGTTCAGGGTCTCGGCCACCTTGGCCTTCTCCTCGGTGGTGACGTTGCGCCACACCCCGCCGTCGGCCGACTGACCATACGAAGCTGATGTCGCCGGTACGGCTCGGTGCGGTGCGGAGATGGCCGGTGACCGTCTCGCTGCCGGCCCGAGGGTCGGCCAGGCTCTCGAAGCGCACCCGGTAGAAGATGTCCTGGCCCGAGGGCAGGCCGCGAAGCTCGATCTGGCCGGTGAAGTCACTCTCCTCGGTGACGACCAGGCCGGCGAAGCGGCGGGGAAGACGGAAGGACTCACTGGCCCCGGTCTCGACCACCAGGCGGCCGGGTCGGTCGGCCCGAGCCCACACCACCGCGCTCCTGGCGGTGACGTCCCCGCTCTGCACCCCGTGGGTGATCACGGGGCGACCGGCGTGCACCAGGGAGATGCCCGACCGCTGGGCCAGGGCCGCCGACGGGTGGGCCAGCATGCCGGAGGCGAGGGCGCCGTCGCTGAGGGTGGCGCCCCGGGCCAGGAGGCGGCGACGGCTGAAGGCCGCCCGATCAGCACCGCTGGTCGGGGTCATGGCGTGTGGTCGACCAGGTTGGCGTCGACGATCTCCTGGCGGAAGGTGAAGACCTCCGGGTCGCGCTGGTCGATCGATGCCCTGACCCAGTGGACGTCGTCGTTGCCGAAGGTCTCCACCCGGGTGAAGCTCTCCACCCTCCGTCCGCTGGTGGAGGCCACCATGGGCTTGTCGATGCGGAAGTAGTGGCTGTCGCCGTGGACGAGGATGACCGGCTTCTCGAAGGCCAGCGTCTCTGCTTCCAGGGCGGCCAGGAGCTCGTTGAAGCCGGTGCGCTCCTCGGGAGGGAGCTCGAAGCCGGGGTTGGCCTGCATGGTGATGAGCACCCCGACGTTGTCGTCCTTCTCGGCGGCGTCGAAGGTCTCGGCCAGCCAGGCCAGGTTGGCCTCGGTACGGGCTGCGTGCTCGGCGGCATCGCCGACGGGGTTGGCCGCGTCGGGAAGGTTGTCGTTGCTGCCCACGACGTGGAGGGTGGCGAAGGTGACGTCGCCGAACTCCCACCGCACGTTCTCCGGGTACTCCTCGCTCTGGCGGTCGAGACGGAGAGGCCGCTCGCCGAGCGACTGGTCATCGGGGTAGAAGGTCTCTCGCAGGAAGCCCAGTCGTTCCAGTGGATCGCCACCGGCGCGATGGCAGTCGGTCCACTCGTTGTCGCCCGGGGTGTAGATCAGCGGACGCTCGAACTCGTCGAAGAGCTCCTTGGTCTCCTGGTACACCTCGTCGTCGCACGGATCGCTGCCGCCCTTGATGTCACCGGCATGGATGGTGAAGGCCACCCGCTCGTCGTTGATCTCCTCCATGAGGTTGGGGAACTTGTCCCGTTGCTCCGGGGTGTAGCGGGTTCGCCGATGAGGGCGATGTCGGCGGTCGACGTCTTCTTGGAGGTCGCCCGGGGCTCAACCTTGGCTTGAGTGGCTTGAGTGGCTTGGGAGGATTGGGGGGCTTGGGTGGCGAACCCGGCGGCCATCACGGCGCCAGCGAGAAGGGTGGGCATGATGCGGCGCAGGATCACCGGCGGGCTCCTCCTGGTGGTTGATGGGCACCTCTGGCCGGAGGACGGGAGCCGACGGCCCGTCGCTTCCCGTCCCCGACCATCAGGTGAAGATCGTCACGCCGTGGGGGTCGACGCGAACGATCGTGGTCATCCTGACGGGCTCGCATGTCCCGGCAGTGGCCTTCACCCCTCAGCCGCGTGAACGGCGGGAAAAGAATCGCCGAGCAGGCGGCATCACCATCAGTGGAGCTCGAGGATGGGCCAACCGGCCGCCTTGGCCGCGGAGCGCAGCCGGCGGTCAGGGTTGACGGCCACCGGGTAGCCGCAGGCCGAGAGCAGGGGCAGGTCGGAGGCGGCGTCGGAGTAGGCGAAGGTGCGGCTGAAGTCGACGGTGCCCAGCTCGTCACGCAGCCGGGCCAGCTTGCCGTCGCTGTGGCAGAAGGGCCCGTCGAGTCGACCGGTCAGACAGCCGTCGACTACCTCAGTGCGGGTGCCGACACCTCGAGGCACGCCCAGGTGGGAGGCGACGCGCTCCACCAGCTCATGCGGGCTGGACGACAGCACCACGCAGTAGTCACCCAGCTCGAGGTGCTGGCCGAGGAGTCGTCGGGCGGCGGCCGGGACGAGGTCGGCCACATCAGCCGCGGTGGACTCCACCACGGCCGCCAACGGCGCCTGCTCGACGCCGGCGGCCAGGGCGAGGAGCCGTTCCTGGAGTCGGTCGGCACCGGGCTGGCTCTGCCCCCGCCAGCGGAACATCGTCTCCCGGCCGAGGAAGCCGGCGAGGTCAGTGGGTCGGAGGATGCCATGGCGGACCAGGGCTCGTCCGAGGTGGGTGAGGCTCGACCCGGGCAGGAGGGTCCGGTCGAGGTCGAAGATGGCGGTGCGCGGCCCACCGATCCCAGGATCGGCAGGGTGCACCGGCGGCGCAGTGGTGATGGTGGGCACCCCGCCAGTCTCCGGGTGCGACGTGTCGGGGGTGTGGCGAAGGCGAGAACGCTGGCGGAAGGCACTGCACCGTCCACGTGAGCTTCGTCTGGACCTGGCCGGCTCTTCATCGGGTGCTCGTCGGGGCGACATCTTCGACTCCTACCTTCGGCTCACCCGGTCCCGCCCTCCGTTCGTCAGGAGCCCCAGTGTCCCCTCGCGTTCTGCCTTGGATGTTGATCACAGCCCTCGTCGCCCTCGTCGCCGTCCTCCTCTCGGTGCTGCCGGCGGATGCCGAAAAGCCCCAGTCCGTGTCGGACAAAGGGCCTGGTCCGGCGGCTGGTGTCGACCGCGCCCCCATCGTGATCGGCCATCGGGGGGCCAGCGGCTACCGCCCCGAGCACACCCTTGCCTCCTACCAGCTGGCGGCCGACCTGGGGGCCGACTTCATCGAGCCCGACCTGGTGTCCACCAGCGACGGCGTGCTGGTGGCCCGTCACGAGAACGAGATCTCGGGAACCACCGACGTGGCCGAGCACGCAGAGTTCGCCGACCGGCGTACCACCAAGACCATCGACGGCGCCGAGCTGACGGGATGGTTCACCGAGGACTTCACCCTGGCCGAGCTGAAGACCCTGCGGGCCGTCGAGCGCATCCCCGAGGTGCGACCCGACAACACCGCCTTCGATGGCACCGAGACCATCCCCACCCTCCAGGAGGTGATCGACCTGGCCCGGCGGGAGGACGTGGGTATCTACCCCGAGACCAAGCACCCGAGCTACTTCGATTCCATCGGGCTGTCGCTCGAGGAACCGCTGGTGGAGACCCTCGAGGCCAATGGCTACGACGGGCGCCGCGACCCGGTGTTCATCCAGTCCTTCGAGACGGCCAACCTGCGCGAGCTGGACCGGATGACGAAGCTTCCCCTGGTGCAGCTCATCGGCGGCAACGGGGCGCCCTACGACCTGGTCGAGGCCGGCGACGCCCGCAC
>JALZNY010000021.1 GCA_030857525.1 Actinomycetota bacterium | reverse complement strand
GCAGCGGCGGTGCCGGACTCACGTCGGTCGTGCCGTCGAGCACGTAGACGGCGTCACCCTTGGCCACCAGGCCGGGGAAGTACTCGGCGATGTGCATGGGGATGCGGACGCAACCGTGGGAGGCCGGGTAGGTGGGCACCGAGGTGGCGCCGTGGATGGCGATCCCTCCGCCGGTGAAGTACACGGGGTTGTAGAGCTTGCCCAGCCGAGAGGTGCGCCAGCCCGGGTAGCGCCACATGAAGCGGTGGGCCCCGACAGGGGTGACCGCCGTCCCACAACCCCCGGGAGCGCAGTAGCGCTGGTTGTTCCCGCTGGAGATGTGGGTTATGAGGCGCAGGTCGCCGCCCTTGTAGAGGAACAGGAGCTGGCGGGGGAGGTCGATCTCCACCCGGTTGTCGCCGCCGTCAGGGACCTGGGGGGTGGGGGTGGCGGGGTCGGCCAGCGCTGCCTCCGTCGCCGGTCCCACCTGACCGGTGGGCTCCAGGCCGTTCAGCTTCTGGAAGGCCTGCACGGCGAAGACCGTGCCCTGGCCGTACACCCCGTCGGGCGTACCCGGGTCAAAGCGCAACTCGGTGAGGCGGCGCTGGAGAACGGCGACCTCCTCGCTCTCAGCGCCGGGCGCCAGCCCCTCGGGCTTGGCCTCCACCTCCACCGTGGTGGTGGTGGTGGTAGGCGCCTCGGTGGTGGTGGTCGTAGACCGCTCGACCGTGGTGCTCGATCGGTCAGCGGTGGTCGACGACGACGATGGCACCTGGGCGACGGCCTCGGTGCTCCTGCCCGTGAGCCCGTAGGCGGCACCGGCCAAGGCGATGCAGACCACGACAGCGGCGATGCCCACCCAACGGGTTCGGTTCATGTGCTCCATCTTCTCTCTCGGTCGTTTGACCCTTCGACGCACGAGACACCGGCTACGTTGCACCTGCTGTTCCGTGGCCCAGAACGGAGCAAACCTACTCGCCTAGGGCGACCAGTGCGTCGCGCCCCGGCCACGATCAACCAACATCGTTTCTCCCGCGTGCGCCTCGGGTACGCCGCCTCAGCCGAGCGGGGCGCCACGGCGGGGCGCCCGGCTCGGCGCCACATCCGAACGACGGTGATGCCGGCGAGTGGTGCCGGCGACGGGAGTCGAACCCGCATGCCCCGAAGAGCAGTCCCTTTTAAGGGGACCGTGTCTGACCGTTCCACCACACCGGCCCGACCACGATAGAGCCGTCGCCGTCCCGCCCTGCGACTACTCGGACTCGCTGCCCTCCGCCGGTTCGAGGTCGAGGGCGGCCGAGTTGATGCAGTAGCGCTCGCCGCTGGGTCGGGGGCCGTCGTCGAAGACGTGGCCCAGGTGGGAGCCGCAGCGGGCGCAACGAGCCTCGGTTCGGGACATGCCCAGGCTGCGGTCGACCACCTTGGTCACCCGGTCGTCGTCGACTGCCGTCCAGAAGCTGGGCCACCCCGTCCCCGAGTCGTACTTCTCGTCGGAGCGGAACAGCTCCGTCCCACAGCCGATGCAGCGGTAGACGCCGGGCTGCTTGGTGTCCCAGTAGGCGCCGGTGAAGGCTCGCTCGGTGCCACCCTGGCGGGCGACGGCGTACTGCTCGGGCGTGAGCCGCTGGCGCCACTGCTCGTCGGTGGTGGGGAGATGCTCGTCGATCTCCCCCGGGGACTGCTCCGTCTCGTCGGCCATTGCCCCAGGATAAGGACCCTCCACCGATTACCGATGCTCGTCGGTGCCCACCCACCGGCCCAGCAGCTCATCGCGACGCTCGACCCACTCCTCGGCGGTGATGGCGTAGCGAAGGTGGTCCTCCCAGACGCCGTTGATCTCGAGGTAGCGCTCGGCCATGCCCTCGCAGCGCAGTCCCAGCTTCTCCACCACCCGCCGGCTGGCCTGATTGCGGGGGACGATGGAAACCTGCAGCCGGTGCAGGACCAGGTCGTCGAAGGCGAAGCGGGCCAGCACCACCAACGCCTCGGGGACGTAGCCGTTGCCCGCGGCACCCTCGTCGATCCAGTAGCCGACGTAGGCGCACTGGAAGGGGCCACGCTGGACCCCGTTCAGGTTGATCTCGCCGCACAGCCGGCGCTCGGCGAAGATCCCAAAGCCGTAGCCGGTACCGAGCTGGCGCTCCCGGTCACGGGCCCGGCACCGGCTGGCGAAGGCCGAGCGGCTGCGGATGATGTCGGGCGAGCCTGGGGGCCGCTGCGGCTCCCAGGGGGTGAGCCAGGAGTGGCTGCGGATGCGAACCGCCTGCCATTGGGCGAAGTCACGGGGGCCGAGGGGACGCAGGCTCACCCGCGCTCCCCACAGGACTGCCGGCTCCTCCTGCGTCGCCGTGGACACTGCCGGAAAGGTAACCGCTACCGCGCCTGCACGAACACTACGGTCACCCAGATCTCGCCACCCGCCATCCGAACACCCACGCCGACGCTACCGAAGTCGCCCAGCACGTTGCGGCGGTGCCCCTTCGACGACATGAAGGCGTCGTGGAGACCCTCCATGTCGGATCCGACGCCGACGTTCTCCGCCAGGCGGGTCCAACCCGTTGCCTCGGACACCTGGGCCCGTAGGTTCGGGTTGTGGGCGAGCCCAGCCGAAGTGGCCATCGTCTCGGACCAGCTCCGGGCCACGTCGACCAGGGCGGGGTCGCTGCCCAGGCCGTCGAGACCGGCGCTCGCCCGCTCGTCGTTGATGCGCTCCAGGAAGGCCTGCTCGGCGGCGACTGAGCGTGACGGGCTGGATTCCGTGCTCGCCGCGGGGGCCGAAGCCTTGACCTGGGAGGCGGCCCGCTCATGCGCTCCGGCAGGGGCAGCGATGATCTGGGGACCGACCAGGCTCACCAACGCGGTGGTGAGCACGGCAACGAGAGAACGCGAACGACGGCGCACGGAACCTCCTGGGGGGGGATGTCGAGCCCCTGTTCTAGACCATCCCGGCGAGGACGGACACCAGCCCGAGGCGAACAACAGCCGATGATCAGCTGAACAGCAGGCCCTGCGCCATGCCATCGAGGATGTCGGCCTCCGAGACCAGGCACTCGTCGAGGTCGAAGTAGCGCAGGATGGCCACCAGGGCACAGCATCCGCCCACGATCACGTCGGCCCGAGCCTCCTCCAGCCCCGGGTTGTGGATCCGGTCGGATCGACGCTCGGTGGCGAGGGTGCGAAAGACGTCCTCGGCCGCGGCCCGGGTCAGGCGGAAGTGGTGGATGCGGTCGCGGTCGTAATGGGCGAGGCCCAGCTCGACGGCGGCGACGGTGGTCACCGTCCCGGCCAGGCCGACCATCAGGGCCGCGTCTCTCGACTCGGGTACCTCCCGCACCACGTCGTCGAGGTAGGCCGCGGCGACCGAGATGGCTGCGCTCAGCTCCTCGGGGGTGGGAGGGTCGGCGTGCAGGTACTGCTCGGTGAGGCGCACGCAGCCCAAGTCGACCGAGATCACTCCGTCGGGATCACCCGGTCCTCGACCCACCGCGAACTCGGTGGACCCACCGCCGATGTCCACGACCAGGAACGGCCCTCGTTCGGGGTCCAGCTCAGCGGTGGCCCCGAGGAACGACAGTCGGGCCTCCTCGTCACCCGAGAGCAGCTCGGGCACCACCCCCACGACGTGCTCGATGGCGGCGAAGAGCTCGTCCCGGTTGGCGGCGTCGCGAGCAGCCGACGTGGCCGTCAGGCGGATCCGTTCCACCGTGTGGTCGTCGATCAGGCGGCGATACTCCCCCAGGACCTCGACCGTGCGGGCAACCGCCTGAGGATCCAACAGCCTGCGGGCGTGCACGCCGGCGCCCAGGCGGGTGATGGTGGCCCGGCGCTCCAGCGTCTGAAGGCAGCCGTGACCGTCGTCGCTGCCCACGAGCAGGCGCGTGGAGTGGGTCCCGCAGTCGATGGCGGCGACGGTGCCGCTCACCACCGGAGGCGTGCCGCCACCCAGGAACCCACCGGATCGTCCCCCCCGGCCAGATGCCAGGCGTAGTGGGCGTGCAGGCACTTGACCCCTTGACGGGTCCCGCCGACCCCACCATGGGGACGAGGACCCTGGTGATCCAGAGGCAGCGTGGCGTCTCGCTCGGCCGCGTAGCGACGGTGGGCGTCAGCCAGGGCCTCGGGATCGACTGCCGCCTCGGCCTCCCGCACCCCCCCGGTCGACTCCAATCGACCGACGGCGTGGCACTCAGGTACTCCTACCAGCCAGAAGCGGGTGGGCATAGGGGTCCCGTCGTCGAGAAGGGGGGCATTGCGGATGACGACAGGACGCCCGGACGAGCCACGCACCACCACTTCGAAAGGCGCTCGGGGTTCGCGGCCGAGCAGGTCACGCACGGCCTGGAGATCGGACCCGAGCACGTCGTTCAGGTCTGGCGGCTCAGGTGTGGATGACGGAGTTGGTCTCGCCGTACTCGTTGACCTGGTGGCTGACCTGCGGCTCGGTGAACCAGGTACCGCCCTCGCTCAGGTACTTGAAGGTGTACCGCTGACCGGGCTCGAGCTCGACGCTGGCGCTACGGGTCCCGTTGGCCCGCTTCTTGAGCGGGTCCGCCATCGGATCCCACTGGTTGAAGTCGCCCAGCACCGAGACCGGCTCTCGGGTCTCGGTGACGGGCAGCACGAAGCTGGCCTTGACCTTGCCGTTGCCCCGGCTGGAGGTGAGCTTGATCATGAAGAAGTCCCTTTCATCGCCGTACACCAACCACGCTACTGCGATCCATGCCGGTGTCGGGCCACCCACACCTCGGGGTTGGCCAGGCGACGGGGACGGTGGCCGACGACGAGGAGCTCGAGGTCGTCGACGATCATGGCGCTGTGGTGGGCCACCACGTCGTGGGACGCTCCGGCCAGATGCGGCGTGAGGGTGACGTTGTCGAGGGCGAGCAGGGGGTGGTCCCGA
The DNA here is from genome assembly GCA_030857525.1 of Actinomycetota bacterium. Classification (GTDB taxonomy): domain Bacteria; phylum Actinomycetota; class Acidimicrobiia; order Acidimicrobiales; family CADCSY01; genus JADDRA01. The sequence continues at coordinate 6,066 of JALZNY010000021.1, read as the reverse complement.
GGCAGGGGCTCGGACCAGTAGACGTCGAGGGCGGCGCCGGCGATGGTGCCCTCGGACAGGGCGGCCACCAGAGCGACCTCGTCGATCACGCCGGCCCGAGCGGTGTTGACCAGGGTGGCGTGGGCGGTCATGCGCTCGAGCTCGGCCGGACCTATCAGCCCGGTGGTCTCGGGGGTGAGCGGGCAGTGGAGGCTGACCACGTCGCTCTCCTCCAGGAGCTGGTCGAGGGGTACGGTGAGCGCCGGCGGGTCGGGTTCGGGGATGTGGGGGTCGTAGACGAGCACCCGCATGGCGAAGCCGCCGGCGGCCCGGCGGGCCACCTCCCGCCCGACGGCGCCGTAGCCGACCAGGCCGAGGGTGCGCCCGGCCAGCTCGGGGCCCCGGAAGTGGAGGTAGGGCAGCTCCCCCTCGACGTGCCAGCCCTTCCGGCGCAGGTGGTCCTGGCCCCGGGCCAGCGAGCGGCACTGGGCCAGGATCAGGCCGATGGTGAAGTCGGCCACCGATGCCGCGTTGCGGGCCGGGGTGTGCAGCACCGGGATTCCCCGGGCCGTGGCCGCGGCCAGGTCGACGTTGCTCGGCGCTCCCCGGGCGGTGGCCACGATGCGCACCTCGGGTCGGGCATCGAGCACGTCGCCGTCGACCGTCTCGATCTCCACCACCAACAGCTCGGCCCCTCGGGCGGCGGCCACCAGGGCGTCGGGATCGAGGACCTGGCGGGTGAGGCCCCACCCGGCCCGGACCACTTCGTAGCCCAGGGCCTCGAGGCGACCCTGGCCGACGTCGCTCAGCTCGGCGGTGACGAGGGCCCTCACCCGCCAAGCTCCGGCAGGTGGGCGCGCAGGGCCTCGTGGGCGGCCAAGTAGCGCTGGTAGGGCTCCTCGTAGGGAGCCGGGTCGCTGGCGGACACGACCTCGGAACCCGTGGCCTCCATGAGAGACGCCCCGATGCCGCAGGCCCGTCCCACCAGGGCGGCGCCGGCCAGGGCGGCGGGCTGGGTGGTGGCCGGCACGGTGACGTCACGCCCGGCCACGTCGGCCACCAGCCTGGGCAAGTCCCCCTGACGGGCGGCCCCACCGGTGACGACCAGGCGGTCCGCCCGCCGGCCGAGCACCCGCTCGAGGTCGGCGACGTTGGCCCGCACGGCGAAGGCGTGGGCCTCCACAAAGGCGCGGGCCAGGTCGGCGTCGGTCGCCGAGGGCGTGATCCCCACCACGGTGTGGGGGGCTCGGGTCACCCAGGCCTCCTCGCTCCACGTGGGGGCGGCGACCACGGCCGTGACCCCGTTGGCCCCGGGCGGGCTCGTGGCTGCCCGGGCCCAGAGCTCGTCAACCCCGCAACGCTGCACGCCGGCCAGCCAGCCGAGCATGGTCCCGGGGTAGGCCGCGTTGGTCTCGACCGCCCACCGGTCGGGGGCCAGATGCGTCGACACCCAGGGGTGGCGCTGGGGGTCCTGCGGCGGGGCGGCGGTGGCGGCCTGGACGGGGGTGCTGGAGCCGGCCACCACGGTCACCACGCCGTCGTCGAGGCCACCGGACCCCATGGCCGCCATCTGGGTGTCCCCTCCCCCGGACACCACGGGCAGGCCCACAGGCAGTCCCAGGTCGGCCACTAGCAGGTGGCCCACCACCGTGCCCGCCTCCACCAACGGGGCCAGCTTGTCCGTCGCCAGGCCGAGGCCTTCGAGCAGGTCGACGGCCCACCGACGACGGGCCACGTCGAGCATCTGGCCGGCGCTGGCCAAGGACGCCTCGGTCACCTCGGCGCCCGAGAGCCGCCACAGCACCCAGTCGTGGACGAACAGCACCCGCCGGGCGCCGGCCCATCGGGCCGGCTCGATCTCGGCCAGGTGCAGGAGCTTGGGCAGGGTGAGCTCGGGCGCCGGCCAGTGGCCGGTGGTGGCGTAGAGGACATCGACACCCACCTCCCGGCGCAGGCGGTCGAGCTGGCCGGCTCCTCGCCGATCGCTGTTGAGGACGGCCGGGCCCAGCTCGGTCGTGCCGTCGGTGAGGATGAAGCCCTGGCGCAGCGACGAGGCGGTGATCCCGGCGTAGTCACCCGAGGGCCGAGCGGCTCGTTCGACGGCGCCGGCCATTGCCGCCCTCGTCGCCCTCCACCAGACGCCAGGGTCGAGCTCGGCCACGCCGGGTCGGGGGCGGTGGACCTGCACTCCCCGAGTCACCTCGGCCAGCACCGTCCCTCCGATCTCGGCCACCCAGGCCTTGACCGCCGACCCGCCCAGGTCGACCCCGGCGGCCAGCAGCCGGCTCACGGGAGCGGGACGGGCCCGGCGGCGGCCTCCATGGCCCGGATGCGCTCCAGGTACTCCGGGGGGCACTCGGTGGTGGTGTCGCCCAGCGTCAGGGCCCGGTAGGTGGCCACCGCCGCCTCCTCCAAATTGGCGGCCCGCTTGTGGGCGTCCTCGATGGTGGCTCCCACCACCGAGCAGCCGTGGTGGCCGAGGATGACGGCGTCGGCCTCGGCCAGGGCGGCGGCGCCGGCGACGGCCAGCTCCTCGGTCCCCGAGGCGATGTAGGGCAGCGTGGCCACCCGGCGGACGTAGTAGGCGTGGTCGATGGTGATGAGGCGGATGCGATGGCCCAGCGCGTCGAGGAGGACTGAGAGCTGGGGGTGGAGGTGGATGACGGCGTTGACGTCGGGGCGGGCCCGGTAGCTGTGCAGGTGCAGGGCCACCTCGCTGGAGGGCTTGGGATTGCCGGCCCGGTGGGTGCCGTCGAGGGCGACGAGGCTGAAGTCGCCCGGCGCCAGCTCGTCCAGCCAGGTCCCGCTGGCCGTGACCACGCACTCGTCGCCCCCCGGCAGGCGGGCCGACAGGTTGCCCCCCGAGCCCAGGACGAGGCCTCGCCCCACGGCCTTGGCCCCGAGGGCGATCAACGCTTCGATGAGGTCCTGGTGGCGGTTCACGGAACCAGGATGGCCTTGAGCCGGTCGCCGCCGGGAGCTTCGCCCACGGCGATGTGCACGTCGGCCAGGCCATGGCGATGGGTGACGATGCGCTCGGCGTCGATGGTGCCGGTGCGCAGCAGCTCGATGGCTTCGGGGAACGCCCCGGGCGCCAGGTGGCCACCCCGGATCTCGAGCTCCTTGTGCTCGGCCACCACGTTGAGGTCGATGCTGGCCCGCCGGCGGTACACCCCGTAGAGGACGAGACGACCCCCGGGCACCAGCGCAGCCAGGCCCAGCTCCACGGCGCTGGGGGCGCCCGAGCAGTCGACGAAGATGTCGGGACCGTCGCCCCCGGTCAGCTCCAGCAGGGCGTCGACCCCGGCCCGGACCCGCCCGCCCGGGCCTGTGGGCGCGGCTGACAGATCGACGGTGTCGTCGGCCCCCAGGGCCAGGGCCAGCTCGGCCCGGGCCGGGGAGGTCACCACGGCGATGAGACGCCGAACCCGGCCGGCGGCTGCCCCCAGGGCAGCGGCACCGATGGAGCCGATGCCGGCGATGGCGACCACGTCGTCGGCCCCTATGCCGGCCCGGCGCAGAGCGTGTACGGCACAGGCGGCCGGTTCCACCAACACCGCCGCGGTGGTGTCGAGGTCGGGCGGGATCTCGTGCACCACGGCCTCGGGGGGCAGGGCCATGCGGGGGGCAAAGGCGCCGGGCAGGCCGCTGCCCAGATGGGTCCCGAAGCGGCACAGGTTCGCGCGCCCGGAGCGGCACAAGCGGCAGCGCCGGCAGGGCACCATGACCTCGGCGGTCACCCGGTCGCCCACCCCCACGCCCCAGTTCTGGGCGCTGGCGTCGTCAACCCACGCCACCCGACCCAGGATCTCATGTCCCGGGGTGAAGGGGAAGGTGAGCTTCCAGGGTCCGTCGCCCCGCCAGATCATGCGGTCGGCCGCGCACACCCCTGCGGCCTCGATCTCGAGCACCGCCCCCGCCTGGCGCGACGGCTCGGCCACGTCGTCCAACCGGAAGTCCCCCGCTCGATGCGCCACCACCGCCTTCACGGCCCATCCCCCAACAGGTGGGCCCGGCTCTCGGCTCCGGCCTCGGCGCCGGTGGCCACGCCGGCACAGACCGCCCCGTAGAGGTCGAGCGAGGCCACCCCGGCGTAGCCGATGGCGTCGAGGGCCGCGGTGAAGGGGGCGAAGTCATGGACGCGCCCGACGGGAAGGTCGTCGTCGGCGTTGCCCTCCTCGGCGTCACCCAGATGGACGTGCCACAGGCGATCCCCGAGCCGGGCCACCACCTCGGCCGGGTCCTCGCCGGCGGCGAAGGCGTGGCCGGTGTCGAGCAGGACGCCCACCTCGGGGACGGCGTCACACAGCGCCAGCGCCTCGGCGGCGCCGGCCAGGACCGTCCCCGGCTTGTACTCCAGAGCCACCCTCACATCCGTGGGCTCGACGGCCCGCACGACCTGGCGGACGCCGGCGACGAACTCCTCCCACCCGGTGTCGGTGTCGTCGGCCCCCGGCCACAGCCCAATGGTGTCGAGGCCGAGGTCGACGGCCACCTCGGCCGTGGCCCGGGCCTCGGCCGCCACCATCGGGGCCGTGGCCCCCGCCACCGCCCCGTAGGGCCAGCGCCCGGCGGGCAGGGACAACAGGAGCATGGTCACGGGGAGGCCGGTGGACTCGACCAGGCCCCGAACCCGCGCCAGGCGCTGCGGAGCCAGCTCGGCGGCGGCCTGGTAGACCCCGAGCTCGACCCCGTCGAAGCCGTTGGCTGCGACCGCCGACCAGACGCCGGCGTCGTCGAGCCCGTCGGGCCAGTGGTTCCAGTCGGCGTCGCCCAGACGCCACCCGGTCATCTCCGCCACCCGAATCGCCGCCACCGGGTCACGACCGGATCCCGCCGACCTCGGCCAGGCGAGCGAGCGTGGCCTGACGCACGGGTGGCGTCTGGGCCTGGACCAGGTGGAACAGGGCCTCCCGGACCAGGCGCTGGGCAGGCGACGACCGGGACATGCCGGCGCCGCCGCTGGCCACCACCAGGGCGGTGGCCGCCCGCACGCCGAGCTCGAGGGCGTGGGCCCGCAGGGCCAGGCGCTCGTCGACGGCCTCCTCGGCAGCCACCTCGTCGAGGAGGCGGTAGGCGCCGGCCCGGACCGTCGACGCCTCGACGGCCAGGGCCCGGGCCAGGGCCATGCCACCGGGCTCGTCGCGCCGCCGGGCGGCCTCCTCCAGGCGGACCACCACCGAAGCGATCAGCCCGAACACCGCCGGGGTGACGTTGGCCGTCTTGGCCGCGTCGGCCCGGCGCCACTCGGCCAGCGAGACCACGTCGACCACGTCGGCGGCGGCCACGACCAGTCCGTCGAAGTCGAGGCGGACGGTGGCGGTGGCCTCCATGGCGGCCAGGGCCAGGGGGGGCGATGCCCGAACGCCGGGCTGTTCCCGGGCCGGCACCAGGGCCAGCACGGCGCGGTCGTCGTCGGTGACCGCCCCGACCAGGAGGACCCCGGCCAGGCCCCAGCTCGTAACCCACGAGGCCGTGCCATCGAGCCTCCAGTCGCCGCCAGGTTCAGACCCGGCCGTCACCGTCGGTCCCTGCGACCGGCGCAGGTGGGCCACCGCGATCCCACCCAGGACATCCCGGCACAGGCTAGGCAGCCACCGCCGGCGCAGCTCGACGTTGCCCGAGCGGACCAGGGCACGCACCGGCGTGGCGTGTTGGGTCCACACGAACCAGGTGGCTCCGTCGGCGCCCGAGAGCACCTCGGTGACCCGACGAGCGGCCGGTGCGGGGACCTCCGCGCCGCCGGCGTCGGCCGGGCCGTAGACCCCGAGCAGGCCGGCTTGGGCCAGGGCCTCGACGTAGCTGGCGGGGACCCCCTCGACGTCCACCCGCTCAGCCGCCGGCGCCAGCAGCTCGGCGGCGAGGCCGATCGCGGCCTGCACGCACGGGTGCTCATCGACGCCTATAGGTGCGTGCAAGCTGGAGACGTCGGTCACGGGGAGCCAGGGTAGCGAGGCCGCTCATCAGCGTCCGACTCGGGCTCGGCCGCCGCCGCTTCTACGGTCGTTGGTGGGTTGTCAAACGTTGGTTGTAGCCTGTCCGGGTGCGATTAGGAGTGTGCGGCGGCGTCTACTCCAACCCCTATGC
>JALZNY010000202.1 GCA_030857525.1 Actinomycetota bacterium | reverse complement strand
CGGCGACACCGATCGTCCACAAATCAAGCGGCCGGGAGGGTGACAGCCGTCTCGGCGCCGGAGAGCGGTGGGCGCTGGGTGCGTTGGCCGCAGCCACCCTGGCCCTGTCGGTCCTGTGGCTGCCCGGAGCGTCCGCCCTCATCGAGGAGGCCACCGGGGGTGTCCTCCTCGCCGGCGAAGCGTGGGAGCTGGCCGCCTCGGTGGCGGCGGTGGCCGCTGCCGCCGGGCTGATCGCCCTGCTCGCCCGCCAGGGCCGGCTGGCCACCCTGGCCCTGCCCCCCCGAGTCCAGGCCGGCGTGGCCGCCTGGTTGGGACTGCCGGCGCTGTCCAAGCATCTCGTCGTCGACCCCGTGCTCGCCCTGTCCCGGGCCCTGGCGGCCATCGACGACCGGGTGGTCGACGCCGGGGTGCGGGCCGCCGTCTGGGTGGCCGCCGCCCTGTCCCGCCTGCTGGCCTGGTGGGGCGAGCGGAGCGTCGACGGGCTGGTGCACGGCGTGGCCGGTATGACGCTGCGCGGCGCCACCGTCTCCCGCATGGCCGACGAGCGGGCCGTCGACCGAGCCGTGGAAAGGCTGGCCCGGGGCACCTCTCGGGCCGGTCACCAGAGCCGGCGGCTCCAGACCGGCATGTCCCACCACTACTACGTGATGATCGCCCTCGGCCTGGTGGCCGTGGTGGCCATCGCCACCTTAGGAGCGTGACCTGATGCTCAGCGCCTCCATCTTCGTGCCCCTGGCCGGCGCCGTGGTCCTGCTCCTGGCCCGTCGGCTGAGCGAGCGCTCGGCCCAACTCCTGGCCATCGCCGTGGCCGCCGTGCCCATGGCCCTCATGGTGGTGGCCTGGGTGCGCTTCGACGGGACGGGCGGCTTCGAGCTGGTCGAGTCGGTGCCGTGGATCCCCACCCTCGGCGTGGGCTACAAGGTCGGGGTCGACGGGGTGTCGCTGCCCCTGGCGGCCATGAGCGCCCTGCTGTTCGTGGTCAGCATCGCCTACCCGGTCGACCTGCGGGGACGGGCCCGCCAGTACTTCGCCGCCTTCTTGTTCCTGGAGGCCGCTTCGCTCGGGGTGTTCCTGGCCCTGGACCTGTTCCTGTTCTACGTCTTCTTCGACGTGAGCCTGGTGGGGATGTACTTCCTCATCGCCGTGTGGGGCCACGGCGACTCCCAACGCTCGGCCTTGAAGTTCTTCCTCTACACCCTGGCCGGCTCGCTGGCGATGCTGCTGGCCATCCTGGGGCTGTACCTGTCGTCGGAGCCCCGCACCTTCGACATGGCGGAGCTGATCCGCCAGCAGCCCCTCGACGGTGACGGGCTGCGCTCGGTCCTGGTGTTCCTCGGCTTCGTCATCGGCCTCGGGGTCAAGACACCGATCGTGCCCTTCCACACCTGGCTACCCCCAGCGCACGTGGACGCGCCCGGACCGGCGTCGACCATCCTCGCCGGCGTCCTGCTCAAGATGGGGACCTACGGCTTCATCCGCATCCTGTTGTCGATGATGCCCGAGACCTACCAGCGCTTCGCCCTGCCGCTGGCCATCGTGGCCGTGGTCAGCATCGTCTACGGCGCCCTGGTCTCCCTGGCCCAGACCAACCTGAAGCGCCTGGTGGCCTACACCAGCGTGAACCACATGGGCTACGTCATCCTCGGCGTCTCGGCCGCGGCTGCGGCGGGGGTCGATGGTGATGGCGAGGCGGCATCTCTGGCGCTCAGCGGCGCCACCCTGGAGATGGTGGCGCATGGCCTCATCACCGGGGCCCTGTTCCTCCTGGCCGGCTCGGTATGGTCCCGGGCCGAGACCTACGAGCTCGACCAGCTCGGGGGACTGGCCGCTCGAGCGCCGGCCATGACCGGAGCTGTGGTGCTGGCCGCCTTCGCCAGCCTGGGCTTGCCCGGCCTGGCCGGCTTCGTGGCCGAGTTCCAGGTCTTCGCCGGCACCTTCGCCATCTACCCGGCGCTGGCCGCCGTGGCCCTCCTCGGCCTGGTGATCACCGCGGCGGTGTTCCTGCGCATGATCCAGCAGGCCTTCCTCGGCCCCCTGCCCGAGCGGTGGGCCTCGTGGCCGGAGCTGTCGAGGACCGAGGTGTTGGCCCTGGCCCCGGTGCTGGCCCTGGTGGTCATAGTGGGCGTGGCCCCGGCCTGGGTCCTCGACGTCATCGACACCGCCGCCTCCGCCCTCGTGGGGAGTTGACGCCAGGTGGGCGGCATGGGTAGCGGAGGCGGGATGGATAGCGGAGGCGGGATGGGCGGGATGGAAATGCCCATCGGGTCGGTGGCGCCCGAGATCATCCTCATCCTGGGCGCAGTGGTGACCCTGGTGTTCGCCCTGTTCGCCCCCCGACGGATCCAGGCCGGGGCGGCCGTGCTCGCCCTGGTCACCCTCGCCGCCGCCGCTGTGGCCTCGGCCGCCATGTTGCGGGGTGTCCAGGAGCTGACCTTCTTCGACACCTATGCGGCCGACCACGTAGCCGTATGGGCCAAGCTAATCCTGCTGGCGGTGGCCGCCGTCACCGTGGCGCTGTCGGTGGAGTGGTTCGCCGGCGACGCCCGCCACGGGGAGTACTACAGCCTCCTGCTGCTCTCCACCCTGGGGGCGGTGGTGCTGGCCGGCGCCGCCGACCTCATGGCCGTGATCCTCGGGGTGCTGCTCTCCTCGGCCACCGGCTACGTGCTGGCCGCCTACCACCGGGGCGACGCCCGCTCTGGTGAATCGGCCATGAAGTACTACCTCCTCGGCGCCCTGACCAACGCCGGCCTCGTCTACGGGGCCGTGCTCCTGTTCGGCCTGGGCGCCACCACCACACTGCTCGGCCTGGCCGATGCCCTGCCCGGCGCCGACCCCGTCGCCCTGGTGGCGGGGACCGGCCTGGTGGTGCTGGGGCTGGCCTTCAAGCTGGGCGCCGTGCCCACCCACGCCTGGGTCCCTGACGTGGCCGACGGGGCCCCGGCCCCTGTGGCCGCCTTCCTCACCGTGGCCCCCAAGCTGGGCGCCCTGGTCGCCCTGGGCCGCCTGGCCCTCACCCTGCCCGAGGCCGACGTGGGCTGGCGGCCCCTCGTGGCCGTGCTGGCCGCCGCCACCATGACGCTGGGCAACCTGGCCGCCCTGAGCCAGGACGACGTGCGCCGGCTGTTGGGCTGGTCAGCCGTCTCGCAGTCGGGCTACGGCCTCATGGCCGTGGCTGCCCTCGGCCGCAGCGACCTGGCCGTGCCCGCCTTGGTGTTCTTCCTGGCCGCCTACGCCGTGGCCAACCTGGCCGCCTTCGGCGTCATCGTCGAGCTGCGGGGCCGTACCGAGCGCTCGGCCTACGCCGGCCTGGCCCGGGCCCGACCCGTGCTCGCCCTGGTGCTGGTGCTGAGCTTGTTGTCCCTCGTGGGCGTGCCCCCCCTGGCCGGCTTCGGCGCCAAGCTGCTGCTCTTCGGGGCCACGCTCGATGCCGGATACACCTGGCTGGCCGTGGTGGCGGTGATCAACAGCGTGATCTCGCTGGCCTACTACCTGCGGGTCCTCGCTCCCAGCTACTTCGAGCCCCTGGTCGCTCCCGTCCCCGTGCTCGGCCGCTGGGCCGGTCTGGCCACGATTGCCTGCGGTATGGGCGTCGTCGCCCTCGGCATCGGCGCCGAGCCCCTGCTCGACGCCCTCTCGGTCGCACGGCTGCTTCCCGGCTGACCTGCGACCTAGGACCTAGGACCTGCCACAACGGCGGCACGCGCGCCTGCCGTTCCCTTCACCCCCGCCGGTGTGTCACAGTGTGACGGCCCCGTGACGACGGGGGACGGCCCGAGGTGCCGGCGATCGCAACCAGATCAACCTGAGGGGAAGACGCGTGCAGCCAATGGCAGGAGGAAGGCCCCGTGCACTGGCGGCGACGCTGGTGCTCGTGCTGCTCGCCACCATGTCACCGTCCCCGGCCGGGGCCGCTGAGCGACCCGA
>JALZNY010000201.1 GCA_030857525.1 Actinomycetota bacterium | reverse complement strand
ATGCGCCACCTCGACGAGACCGGGGTCTACTGCCACGTCATCGCCGACGGGGGCATGCGCACCGGTGGCGACGTCGCCAAGGCCATCGCCTGCGGCGCCGACGCCGTCATGATCGGCTCGCCCCTCGCCGCCGCGGCCGAGGCCCCCGGGCGCGGTCATCACTGGGGCATGGCTACCTTCCACCCCACCCTGCCCCGTGGCGCCCGGGTGCGGGTCGGGGTACGGGGCACCCTGGAGGAGATCCTGGTCGGCCCGGCCCGTGAGAACGACGGCCGCCTCAACCTGTGCGGGGCGCTGCGCACGTCGATGGCCACCTGCGGCTACGAGACGGTCAAGGACTTCCAGAAGGCCGAGGTGATGGTTGCCCCCGCCCTCCAGACCGAGGGCAAGGATCTCCAGCGCTCCCAGGGCATCGGCATGGGCCGCAAGGGGTGAGCCCCGTCGGCGACTTCGACACCGTCCTCGTCGTCGACTTCGGGGCCCAGTACGCCCAGCTCATCGCCCGACGGGTGCGCGAGGCGCATGTCTACAGCGAGATCGTGCCCCATACGATCACCGCAGCCGAGGTGGCGGCCCGGGCCCCGGTGGGCGTCATCCTCAGCGGTGGTCCGAAGTCGGTGCACGTCCCTGGGGCTCCCGACCTCGACCCGGAGGTGTTCGAGCTCGACATCGCGGTGCTGGGCATCTGCTACGGCGCCCAATTGGTGGCCGAACGCCTGGGGGGGACGGTGGCCCGTACCGGGCGGGGTGAGTACGGCCGCACCGAGCTCGAGGTGGGCGCGCCGTCGGCCCTGTTCGACCTGGCCGGCACCCAGAGCGTGTGGATGAGCCACGGCGATTCGATCACCGACGTCCCCGAGGGCTTCGTGGCCACGGCGCGCAGTGCCGACGCACCGGTGGCGGCCCTGGAGTCTGCAAAGCGACGCATCTACGGCGTGCAGTTCCACCCCGAGGTGGTCCACACCCCGAGGGGACAGGAGCTGTTGGCCCGCTTCCTCCACGACGTGTGCGGAGCCCGGCCCACGTGGACGATGACATCGATCATCGAGACCCAGGTCGCGGCCGTCCAGACCCAGGTGGGCGACGAGCGGGTGATCTGCGGCCTCTCCGGCGGCGTCGACTCGGCCGTGGCCGCCGCCCTGGTGCACAAAGCGGTGGGCGACCAGCTCACCTGCGTCTACGTCGACACCGGCCTCATGCGCGAGGGCGAGAGCGAGCAGGTGGTGGAGACCTTCCGGCGCCACCACGGCATCGAGCTCATCCATGTGGACGCGGCCGAGCGCTTCTTCGAGCGCCTGGCCGGCGTGGTCGACCCCGAGGAGAAGCGCAAGGCCATCGGCGAGCGCTTCATCAGGGAGTTCGAGGTGGCCGCCCAGGGCCTGTCCGACGCCCGCTTCCTCGTGCAGGGCACTCTGTATCCCGACGTGATCGAGTCGGGTACCCCCGATGCCGCCCGCATCAAGTCCCACCACAACGTGGGCGGGTTGCCCGCCGACCTCGACTTCGAGCTGGTCGAGCCCCTGCGGGCGCTGTTCAAGGACGAGGTGCGCCGGGTGGGCGAGGAGTTGGGCCTACCGGCCGAGATCGTGTGGCGCCAGCCCTTCCCTGGCCCCGGCCTCGGCGTGCGCATCCTGGGCGAGGTCACCCCGGCCCGCCTCACCGTGCTGCGACATGCCGACGCCATCGTGCGCGAGGAGATCAAGGCGGCGGGGTTGGAGCGCGACATCTGGCAGGCCTTCGCCGTGCTGGCCGCCGACATCCGGTCAGTGGGCGTGATGGGTGACGAACGCACCTATGCCTCGCCGGTCATCATCCGGGCCGTCACCAGCGACGACGCCATGACCGCCGACTGGGCCCGCCTCCCCCACGACCTGTTGGAGCGCCTGTCGAGCCGCATCGTCAACGAGGTGGCGGGGGTCAACCGGGTGGCCTACGACATCACGTCCAAACCCCCCGGCACCATCGAGTGGGAGTGAGAGGTCTGCTCGCGGCATAGGTGGTAACACCACCGGGCGGTGTAGGTGGTAACACCACCGGGGTTCGGGTGCTGACCGGCTGTTCTGGCCAGGCCGGTTGGTGAAGGATGCACGTAGTGGACATGCGCCGTGACGGTGACGACCCATGGACCTGATCGCCTACTGGTTCGTCGCCACCTTCCGCCGGCGCTGGCGCAGCTACCTGGGCGTGGCCCTGCTGCTGGGGATCACCGGGGGGCTCAGCCTGGCCGCCATCGCCGGCGCCCGGCGCACCCAGTCGGCCCTGCCCCGGTTTTTCGACGCCATTGACGCCTCCACCATGTCCGCCAGCGTCGGGGCCTACGACCCGTCATTCGAAGCTGCCGTCGCCGCCCTGCCCCAGGTCCGGCGTTCGACGACCGATCTCGCCTTCAACGTGGCTCCTCTCATCGACGACGAGCCCAACTTCGACCAGGGGTTCGACGCCCTGAGCAGTCTCGACGGGCGCTACCTCCGCCAGGACCGCTTCACCCCGACGCAAGGCCGGCGGCCCGATCCCCACCGGATCGACGAGGTGGCGTTCAACGAGCTGGCGGCGGAGCGATTCGGCTACCGGGTCGGCCAACGCATCGAACTGGGCACCTATGCCGACGAGCAGTTGGAGGACCCGGACTTCTTCACCCAGCCGACGCCCCCTGAGCTGCGCATGACGGCCACCGTCGTGGGCATAGGCCTGTTCGGGGACGAGGTGGTCCAAGACGAAGCCGACCGTACCGGCCGGCTGCTGCTCAGCCAGGCCTACGCCGAGGAGGCGGAGCCCTACGCCAGCTACAGCTGGCAGGGGCTGGTGCTCGCCCGAGGTGATGGCGATGTCGACGCCGTGAAGCAGCAGTACCTCGGCCTGCTGCCACCAGAGGGGCTGGCCATCTTCCACGTCGCCTCGGTGGACGAGTTCCACGGGTTGCAGGCGATCCGACCCCTGTCGCTCGCCCTCGGGGCGTTCGGCGTGATCGCCGGCGTTGCCGGCCTGGTGCTCGTCGCCCAAACGCTCACCCGCCACCTCCGCCACGCGCGGCGCGAGGGTGACGTGTTGCGCGCCCTCGGCGCCACGCCAACGCTCAGCGCTGCTGCGAGCTTGGTGGGCCCGCTGGTCGCCATCGTGGCCGGGACCGTCCTCGCCGTTTTCCTGGCGGTGGCCTTCTCGCCGGCGATGCCAATCGGGCCGGTGCGAAGGGTGGAGGTGTCCAAGGGCGTCGATGTCGACGTCATCGTGCTTGGCCTCGGCGCCCTCGTTCTCCTCGCAGGAATGACGATGGTCATGGCCATCGTCGCCTGGCAGGAGGCGCGGCAAGCGGTCGAACGTCGCCGGCCGGCCCCGGTTCGATCCTCGAGCGTAGGCTCCTGGGCCGCTGCGGCAGGGATGTCCCCGGCGGGGGTAGCCGGGCTGCGCTCGGCGTTCGAGCCCGGTCAGGATGCCACGGCGGTGCCGGTGCGATCGGTGATGGCGGGCGCCGCTATGGCGATCATGGCCCTCGTCAGCGCACTGACCTTTGGTACCAGCCTGCAGTCGCTCCTGGCCCAGCCCCGGCTCTTTGGCTGGGACTGGGATGCCACCGTCCTCGACACGGGGGGCTACGGCGACATCAGCGTCGAGAAGGCGTCCGCCGCGCTGGAATACGACGGGCATGTGGCTTCCTGGTCGGGCGTGTACTTCACATCCGATGCGGTCGACGGCCGCAACCTGCCCCTGCTGGCCATGGAGCCCGGCAGCGAGGTCTTCCCGCCACTGCTCCAAGGCCGTCCCACCCACAACCCCAACGAGGTCGTGCTCGGTTCGAGGACCGCCGCTGAGCTCGGGAAGCAACCAGGCGACACCGTCGTGCTCGGGGACGGCACTCAATCCCACGAGCTGGAGGTGGTGGGCATCGCCACCCTCCCAACCATCGGGGCCATCGGTGCGGCTTACACCTCTCTCGGGGTGGGCGCAATCGTGGCC
>JALZNY010000020.1 GCA_030857525.1 Actinomycetota bacterium | reverse complement strand
GCCCTAGCTCTGGCGGAGTCTCTGGGCGCTCCCCTCGTCACCAAGAACGACGAGGTCCGAAGTGACCTGGTGGCCGTGCTTCGCTGCTGAGGGAGCCTAAGCAAGAGACGGTCACCTGCCGCAGCAGTGCTTGTGCTTACGGCCGCTGCCACAGGGCACGGCTGGTTGCGGCCGATCTTGGGACTCGAGCGCACCGGGTCGACGACACAGGCGCCCGTCGACGGCCCAGGCCCGGGTTCGGGCGAAGAGGAAGCCGAGCGGGTCGGCGGCGATCAGGGTGGCGGCCACGATGCGGGCGGGCCAGCGCAGCTCGACCTCGAGGACGGACCGGGGTGAGGGTGAGGGGGGGGATCCGCGAGGTGGTCACCCCTGACCTCTAGAAGACCGCTGGCCCGGGGTGGCTGGCTGTGAGCCACGGACTTCCGCCTGCACCCAAGCCAGGTAGTCGTCGAGACCGGCGACGACGGGCAGGGCGATGATCTCGGGGACCTCGTCGGGGTGGTGCTGGCGGACGACCGACGTGATCTCGTCCACGTTGGCCAGCGTGGTCTTGGTCAGGCAGATCCACTCGGTGGCCTCTTCTAGCTTCCCCTTCCACCAGTAGCGGCTGGTGATCGGGCCGACGAGTTGGCCACAGGCGATGAGGCGGGCCTTCAGGAGAGCAGTGACGAGGGCGCTGCCCTGCCGCTCGTCGCCGACGGTGAACTGCACCTGCACGATCTCGACCACGCGCTCCATGATGCCGCCCCCGCACGCAGGTGCCGGCCTGGCGGCCGTGCGACCCGACCACCTCATCGCAATGGGTCACTTCCTGGTGCCGCCCACCTCGAGCGGGAGGCGGTCACGTTGGGATTTGACCCTGCCCTGGCGTTACTTGCCGTCGCTGGAGGTGGGACGTTCAAACTCGAGCAGGAACCAGACGGTCTTGCCCTCGTCGTCGCGCTGAGCCCCCCAGCGGCTGGCGAGGGCTTCGACCAGGGCCAGACCTCGGCCGGTGGTGGCGTCGGGGGGGGCCATGCAGGGCTGGGGCATGCGGGAGTTCCAGTCCTTCACCTCGGCCCAGAGCTGGGAGCCGTCGAAGCGGATGGTCACCCGCAGGTCGGTACGAGCGTGCAGGGTGACGTTGGTGGCCAACTCGCTGATGAGCAGCACGGCGGAGTCGATGACGTCGGTGGGTGCATCGGTCTCGGCCAGGACGTCACGCACGAAGCGCCGGGTCTCACCCACGCTGCTGGCGTCGCCGTAGAAGAGTCGCTTGGCCTCGATCGCTCGACCTTCCCCCGTAGTCGTCCAGGGTGAACGGATCGGGGCGACGCGGGCGTGCTCATCCGATGGCGCCGGCTCCGGGATGGCGCGAAGTACCCCCGCCTCGACCCGGCGGCGGGGCCGGGGAGGCAGGGGCGATCGGTAGTGTGCCCTGTTGGCGAGGTCCTTGTCCAGGGTCGAAGCGAGCGATGAACCCGGGGTCGGTCGGCGACCGTCTACCCGTGCGGCCCCGACGGGTTGGCCACCACCACCACGGTGGCGTCGCATTCCTCCAGGACCTGCTCGACCACGTGGCCGAGGAAGGGCCGGCCCTCGATCTGGCGGAGCCGGGCGCCCAGCACCACCAGGTCGGCCTCCTCCTCGCGCGCCGCTCGCACGATCTCCTCGGCGGGGGACGAGCCGTTGCGGTCGATGGTACGGGCCCGGGCGCCCAGCTCCCGGGCGAAGGACTCGGCCCGCTCGGTCAGGGTGGCGCCGACGTCGGCCCGGGGAGCGGTGGTGGTCGCCGACCCATCAGCCCGGCGGCTGCGGCTGGCCTCGGTGGCCACCGGCGCCGGGGTGGCCACATGGGTCAACAGCACCTCGGTCCCGATGCTGGCGCTGAGGTTGAAGGCGATCTCCTGGGCTGCGCGCGATGAGGCGGTTGCGGAGACCGGGACCAGGGCCCGGGCGAAGGCCCCGGGCAGGGCCCGGTCGAGGTTGCGGGCCCGGCGCACGATGATCACCGGGATCGAAGTCTGGGTCAGCAGGTCGTCGACGATGGGGGAGAGGATCCACGGGCCTTCGCTGGCCTCGGGGGCGCCCACCCCGATGGCGCCGTAGCCCAAACGGGCTTCGGCCAGGATGGCTTCGGAGGCGTGGTCGGAGCTGACCCTGACCACCGAGACGGGCCGGTCAGCGAAGATGTTGACCACGGCCCCCACGCCGGTGTCGTCGGCGTCGGCGCCCACCGAGAGCACGGTGGCTTCGACGTCCTCCAGCCAGGCGAAGTGCAGGAGCTGGGCCGCCACGATCGAGTTGCTGCCTCCCTGGCTGGGCAGCAGCAGGCGGTGCGAGCGCACCATGACGTTGCGGCTGACCGACTCTTCGCGCTGGAGGCGGCGTTGCTCCTCGTCGGTCCCCTGCCAGGTTCGGGCCACGGCCCGCAACATCGGCCCCGCCATCATGGAGGTGACGATGGCCATGAGCACGACCACGGTGTAGGAGGCCTGGTTCAGGACCCCGAGCGACAGGCCGATGGTGGCGATGACGATCTCCACCGCCCCCCGGGCGTTGAGCCCGACCCCCAAAGCCAGGCCCTCCCGATTGGGCAGGCGAGCGGCGCGCGCCCCGACCCAGGCGCCGCTGAACTTCGACACGCTGGCTACGGCGATCACCACCACGCCCCAGAACAGGACCTCGGGGTCGGCCAGGAGGGCCAGGTCGACCCGCAGTCCCGAGGTGGCGAAGAAGATGGGTGCCACCACCCCGGCGGTCACCACCTCCAACTGCTCCTCCACCTCGCGCTGGCGGAACTTGGAGCGACCGAGCACGATGCCGGCCACGAAGGCCCCGATGACCGCTTCGACTCCGAGGAACTGGGTGATGGCCCCGGCGACCAGGGCCACCACCACGACCGTGGTGAAGGCGCCGGCGGGCCCGGCTTGGCGCCGGCGGAGCTGGCGCAACAAGGCGTCGACGGCCCGCTGGCCCAGGGTGAGCGCCCCCAGGATGAATGCCGCCATCCCCAGCAGGGTGACCGCGAGGGGGCCGATGGCGATCTCGCCGGCCTGGGCCAGGCCGGCGATGACGCCGAGCAGGATCCATCCCACGACGTCGTTGGCCATGCCCGCAGCCAGGGTCATCTGGCCGAAGTTGCGGCGCATCAGGCCCATCTCGTTGAGGATCTTGGCGATCACGGGCAGCGACGAGATGCTCAGCGCCGTGGCCATGAACAGCACGAAGATGAGCTTGGTGTCGGCCCCCTCGCTGAAGACCGGCGGCAGGGCGAAGCCCAGGCCGACGCCCAACACCAGCGGGACCAACAGGCTGCCCGAGGCTACAAAGGCGGCACCCTTGCCCAACCGTCGGATCAGGGCCAGGTCGGTCTCGAAGCCGGTGCTGACGAGCAGGAAGACCGCACCGATCCAGCTGACGGTGAACAGCATGGCCGACTGCACGTCGTCGGCCGGGAAGAGCCACCCGCTCACCCCGGGGACCAGCGCCCCGAGGATCGACGGGCCGAGGACGAGCCCGGCGGCCAGCTCGCCCACCACGGCGGGCTGGCCGATGCGCTTCATGGCCTGGCCGAGCACCCGGGCGACCAGGAGCAGGAGGGCGAACTGGGTCCAAAAGACGAGCAGCTGGTGCTCGTCGGGAGCGACGAGGTTCACCGGGTCGTCCTGGAGTCGGCCCGCACCGACGTGAGGGTAGCGTCAGTCGCCTCCACCGGGACGGAGTAGGAAGAAGGTTCGTGGACGTCGACGTCAGCCTGGAAGCGCCCTGTGCGCCCGACGCGCTCTTCGCCTGGGTCGACGACCTGAGCTGCTACCCGCGCTGGCTCGACCTGGTGCCCAGGGCCGAGCCGGTGGCGCCCATCGAGGGTGATCCGGGTCCGGCGTGGCAGGTCGATCTGCGGGCCCGGCTCGGTCCGCTGGCCCGCTCCAAGCGGCTCCGCATGGTGCGCACCGTGCACGAGGTGCCTCGGGTGGCCCGTTTTGAGCGCCTCGAGCACGATGGCCGGGAGCATTCGGCGTGGGTGCTCCAGGCCACGGTCACGGCGGTGGGGGAGGGAGGCAGTCGCCTGACCATGCACCTGCACTACAGCGGGGGCTTGTTCGGCCCGGTGCTCGATCGCGTCCTTCACGACGAGGTGGCCCGCAGCCGTCCCCGCCTCCTCGCCCTGGTCGCCGGCTGACCCGCCTCCGGCTCGGCCGCTCGGGCCCAGGCTGCATAGAGGGTGGCGTAACGACCGCCGGCCGCCACCAGCTCCTCGTGGGTGCCGACCTCGCGCACCCGGCCATCGTCGACCACGGCGATGCGGTCGGCCCGCATGGCGGTGGCCAGGCGATGGGCGATGAGGATGGCGGTGCGGCCTTCGAGCAGGACGTCGAGCGCCCGCTCCACCACCGCTTCGGAGGCCAGGTCGAGGCTGGAGGTGGCCTCGTCGAGGACGAGCACCCGGGGCCGGGCGATGAAGGCCCGGGCCAGGGCCAGGAGCTGGCGTTGGCCCGACGACAGCGAGGAGCCCCGCTCGTGCACGGGCGTGTCGAGACCCTGGGGAAGCCGTTCGATCAGGGTGTCGATGCCCAGCACCCGGCATGCCTCGGCCAGCTCCTCGTCGCTGGCGTCGGGGCGGGCAAAGGCGATGTTGTCGCGTACCGAGCCGGCGAAGAGGAACGGCTCCTGGGGGACGATGCCGAGCTGGCGGCGCAACGAGTCGAGGGTGACGTGGCGCAGGTCGTGGCCGTCGATGAGCACCCGCCCCTCGCTGGGGTCGTAGAAGCGGGTCACCAGCTTGGCGATGGTCGACTTGCCCGCTCCGGTGGGGCCGACCAGGGCGAAGGTCTCGCCCGGATGGACGGTGAGGTCGACGTCGTGGAGCACCGGGGCGCCTTCGCCGCTGTAGCCGAAGCTGACCGACTCCAGGCATACCTCACCCTCGACGGGCGGGAGCTCGACGGCGTCGGGGGCTTCGGCCACGCCCGGCTCGGTGGCGAGCAGGTCGCGCAGCTTGGCCGCCGCCGCCTGGCCGGCCTGGTAGGTGGTGTAGAGGTGGACCAGTTGCTGGATGGGGGCGAAGAAGGTGGCGATGAACAGGATGAAGGCGGTGAGCTCGCCCACGCTGAGCTGGCCGGCCAGCACCCGCTGCCCGCCCACGATCAGCACGGCAGCCTGGCCGGCCACCGCCACCAGCTCGCTGCCGGGGCCGTAGAGGGCGCCGATGCGCCCGGTGTATACGTTGGCCTCCCGGTAGCGGTCCAGGATGGCCTGGTGGCGAGCCACGTTGTGGGCCTGGCGGTTGTGGGCGGCGACCAGGCGCATGCCGGCCAGGCTCTCCTGCAGGTCGGCCAGGACGTCGGCGATGCGCCGGCGGACCGCCGAGTAACCCTGGTCCGAGGCGGTGCGGAAGCGCAGGGTGGCGGCCACCATGGCGGGCACGACCACGGCCACGGTGACCAGGGCCAGGGTGGTGTCGTAGCTGAACAGCACGGCCGAGACCACCACCACCGTCAGCGCCTGCACGGCCATGTTGATCAGACCGTCGTGGAACAACGCCGAGAGGGCGTCGATGTCGCTGGTCATGCGGGTCAGGACCCGGCCTGCCTTCTCGTCCGTGAACCAGCCCAGCGACAGGCGCTGCAGGTGGGCGAACACTCGCACCCGCAGGGCGAGCATGAGCCGCTCGCCCACCCGGCCCGTCCAGGCGATGCGCGCCGCACTGGTGGCCACGTTGAGGACGATGGCGCCCAGGTAGGCCAACGTCACGGCCACGAGGACGCCTCGGTCGGCGCCGCCGATGCCCTCGTCGATGCCGATCTGGGTGAGGACCGGGCCCACCAGGCCGGCGCCGGTCTCGACCACGACCAGGGCCAGGGCGCCGAGGAGCGGGCGCCAGTGGGGGAGGAGGAAGCGGCGCAGGGTGAAGGGCTGGCGCTGTCCGGCGGGGACGCGAGCGGAGAAGTCGACCGAGGCCTCGTCGGCGAGGGGGATCTCGGGCTCCTCGGCCGCCAGCTCGTCGTGGCGCCGGCGCAGCTCGTCGGGGACCCCGGCGAAGGGCAGGCCGCTGGTGTCGCCCCGCAAGCCTCCGTGGCCACCCCCATGGTGGTGGTGGTGACCGCCTCCCACCATCACGGCTGCCACCCCGCTGAGGCGGGGACGGGGCGCCGGTCGTCGCCCGTCAGCGAGGAGTCGAGCACGTCGGTGTAGCGGGGCTCGGTGGCCAGCAGGTGGGCGTGGGTGCCCTCGGCCACCACCCGGCCGCCGTCGAGGAGCGCCACCCGGTCGGCCAGGGCGATGGTGGACAGACGCTGGGCGATGACCAGGGTGGTGCGGTTCGCCATCAGGGTCCGCAGGGCGGCGTGGATCTCCTCCTCGCGCTGGGCGTCGACGGCGCTGGTGGCATCGTCGAGCACCAGGACGGGCGGGTCGACCAACAGGGTGCGGGCGATGGCTACCCGCTGGCGCTGCCCGCCCGACAGGGTGTAGCCCCGCTCGCCCACCACCGTGTCGTAGCCATGAGGCAGGGCGGCGATGAAGTCGTCGGCGCCCGCCGCCGTGGCGGCCCGTACCACGTCGTCCAGGCTGGCGTCGGGGCGACCGAAGGCGATGTTGGCGAAGATGGTGTCGGAGAACAGGAAGGGCTCGTCGATCACCACACCCACCGCGTCGCGCACGCTGGCCAGAGTGAGGTCGCGCACATCGTGGCCGTCGAGGCGCACCGCCCCGGCGTCGACGTCGTAGAAGCGGGTCAACAGGCGGGCCACGCTCGACTTGCCGGCCCCGGTGCGTCCGACCAGGGCGACGGTGTCGCCCGGCTCAAGGTGCAGGGACAGGCCTCGCAGCACCGGCCTGTCCGTCCCGGGATAGGCGAAGTCGACGCCGGCCAGCTCGACCTCTCCGCCAGGCCGCGTGAGGGTGATGGCCCCGGGCCGGTCGACGATCTCGGGTTGGGTGTCGAGCACCTCGTAGATGCGCCGGGCCGAGGCGGCCGCTCGCTGGCCGAGCATGAGCAAGAAGCCCAGGCTGCGGAAGGGGGCCTGGAGCATGACCACGTAGAAGTTGAACATGACCAGGTCGGCGATGCTGACCCGGCCGTCGATGGCCAGGGAGCCGCCGTAGAGCAGCACCAGGGCCAGGCCCACCCGGGGGAGCTGCTCCATGAGGGGGCCGTAGCGGGCCCGGGTGTCGAACTGGCGCACGGTGGCCCAACGCAGGCGGCGGGCAGCCCGCTCCAGCAGGGCGACCTGGCGGCGCTCGCCGGCGAAGGACTTCACCACCCTGGTGCCGGTGACGTTCTCGTCGACGATGGTGGCCACGTCGGCCAGGCGGGCCTGGACCACCCAGCTCAGCGGGTACAGGTCCTGGCGCATCCGCAGGCCGAGCAGGAACACGCCGGGCAGGGCGGCCACGGCCAGGAGCGTGAGGCCCACGTGGACCTGCAGCATGAGCACCAGCGCCAGGGCGAAGCTGACGACGGTGACGGCCAGAGAGGGGGCGTAGGTCAGGTACATCTGCACCGAGCGCACGTCGGAGTTGGCCCGGGACACGAGCTGGCCCGTCTGTACCCGGTCGTAGAAGGAGAACGACAGGCGGGTGAGGTGCTCGTAGAGCTGGCCCCGCAGGCTGGCCTCCAGCCCGAAGGCGACCCGGGCCAGGCCGTCGCGCGAGACGAAGCCGAGGACGGCGCGGGCGACGCCGAAGGCGATGAGAGCGCCCACGTAGGGGGCCAGGCCGGCGGTGGGAACGGGATCGGTGGCCGTGGGCAGGGCGGCCTCGATGGCGTCGCGGATGACCACGGGGATGGCGAGCTGGGCCAGCACGGCGAGCCCCGAGGCCACCAGGGCGACGGCGAAGCGGCCCCGCTGGGGCCGCAGCAGGGGAAGCAGGCGCCGGATCCACCCGAGCGAGCGGTCCGGATCCACGGCGGCGGCCTCATCTCCCGTTCTTTCGTCTGTGGGTCCCACCAGTTGGGACTCACAGACGAAAGAACGGGGGCCTTCGGGGGTCACGGCGCCAGGGTACGGAGCGTCCCCGCTTCTCCGGTTGGCCCCCGGGGTCCATCCGCTGCCCGGCGCCTAACCTCTCCTGCGTGCGCGCCGTGGTGGCGATTGGACTGGTGCTGGGCCTGGTGTTGGGGGTCGCTCCCTTGCCCGCGGCGGCCGCCGAGGGGGAGGGGGAGCTCGAAGGGGCGCGGGAGCGGGCCAACACCGCCGCGGCTGAGCTGGCCGAGGCCCAGACCCGTCTGGCCGAGCTGGAGGGCGAGGCGGCCGTGCTGGAGTCCCGGGCGGCCGAGGGGGAGTCGCGCCGGGCCGTGCTGGTGGAGGCGGCGCGAGCCCAGGCCATCGACCGCTTCATGCGCGCGGGCCCTCCGTCGATCCCCATGCTCGGGGACCTCAACGCCACGATCCGGGCCGAGGCCCTGTCCGGCTTCGTCGCCCGCGACCGGGTCGATGTCATGGATGAGTTCCGCCAGGCGGGAGAGGACATCGCCGTCGCCCGCACCGCCCTGGTCGGGGTGACGGCAGAGTCGGCTGCGGCGCTGCACGAGGTCCGCCAGCAGGTGGCGGAGGCCGAAGCTCGCCTGGTCGAGCTGCAGCGCCTCGACGACGAGCGCCGGGCAGCCGAGGAGGCCCGGCGCCAGGCCGAAGCGGTCAGTCGGGCGCCGGCGGCGGTCGCCGGTGGTGGGGGCTCGAGGAGCGGGACGGCTGGCCGGCCGGGGTCGCCCGGCTCGTCGTCGGGGTCGTCGCCGGCGGTAGCGGTGGTTACCGGCGACTGGGTCTGTCCCGTGCAGGGCTCGCGGGCCTTCAGCAACGACTGGGGCCAACCCCGCTCCGGCGGGCGCCGCCACCAGGGCAACGACATCCTCAGCCCGCGGGGGACGCCGGTGGTGGCCAACGTCGGCGGACGGGTCCGTGCCCACCAGTCCGGCCTCGGCGGCATCTCGTACTACCTGAGCGGCGACGACGGCACCACGTACTACGGCACCCACCTCGACTCGCTCAGCGGCGCCAACGGCCCGGTGGCCCAGGGAGAGGTGCTGGGCTACGTGGGCAACTCGGGCAACGCCTCGGGCGGGCCCACCCACCTCCACTTCGAGATCCACCCCGGAGGCGGCGGCGCCGTCAACCCCTATCCCACCCTCAGCCGCTACTGCTGAAGGGGGGCGCTGATGTCGATCTACGGCAGCAGGGCTCGGAGGTGGTGTGCCCACTGCTCGGGCGGGGCGCTGGGGTCGACGGTGGCGTCGGTCCCGGGGAAATGACCGCCCGGGTGCACGGCGACGAGGGGGACCGACGGCCCCTGGGTCAGGAGAGCAGCGATGAACGCCTCGCCCTCGGCAGTGGTGGCGTCGACCAGGGCCAGGTTGGGCATCAGGGCGGCCCACCCGTGAGGGTCGAGCTCGCCGAGGGATCGGGACTCGATGCGACAGTCGTCGAGGACCTCGGCCATGGCCGAGACGATGCGGTCCTCGACTCCGACGGTGAGGATCACCAGGGCGGGTAGGCCGGCGCTGCGACGGGCCCCGCCCATCTCGGCTGCGTAGGTGGACGCGGGGGTGGACGTAGCCATGACGGGAGCGCCCTCATCGAAGGTGCCGCCCAAGCTGTCGAGGAAGGTGTCGTGGCCGGCCCGGGCGGCCAGGGCGGCTTCGGCCGTGGCCTCGTCGGTCGACCAGTAGGTCCACTCGGCGGCCCCCAGGTCGATGGCGGTGTAGGTGATGGCCACCATCAGCGCCGGGTTGGCCGTCACCTGTCGCAGGCCGGCGGCCTCGAACCGGGACTGGAGCTCGTCGAGGGCGTCGGTGGGCTCCGGCGGAGCCTCGTCCCGTAGGGCGAACGTGCCCGGGGCCACCCGGAAGGCTGCTTCCCACCACCCCTCGAAGACCAGGCAGTCGCCTTCGATGTGCAGCTTGTCGCCGAAGGCGTGGCGGGCGCCGCCGGTGGCGAAGGCGTCGGCCACCTCCCGGTCATCCATCGTCGAGGACGAGCTACTCGGTGGGGCCGGTGCCGATGGCGTGGAAGCCGCCGTCGACGTGGACGATCTCGCCGGTGGTGGCCGGGAACCAGTCCGACAGCAGGGCCACGCACGAGCGGGCCACGGCGTCGGCGTCGTCGACGTCCCAGCCGAGAGGAGCCCGTTTGGCCCACACCTCCTCGAAGGTCGAGAAGCCGGGGATGGAGCGACCGGCCATGGTGCGGATAGGCCCGGCCGCCACCAGGTTGACCCGGATGCCCCGCTCGCCCAGATCCCGAGCCAGGTAGCGGCTGGTCGACTCGAAGGCGGCCTTGGCCACCCCCATCCAGTCGTAGGCGGGCCAGGCCACGCGGGCGTCGAAGTCCAGGCCGAGGATGCTCGATCCCTTCTCCATGAGGGGCAGCACCGCTTCGGCCAGGGCTTTGAGGCTGTAAGCCGACACGTGCAGGGCCACCGAGACGTCGTCCCACCCGGCCGCGAACATCCCCGACCCCAGGCAGGCGGGAGGAGCGAAGCCGATGGCGTGGACCACGCCGTCGACCCGGTCCCACCCGTGCTCCCGCAGCGCGGGGGCCAGGGCGGCGAGGTGGCCGGCATCGGTCACGTCGAGCTCCAGGACCGGGGGCTCGGTAGCCAGCTTGCGGGCCGTGCGCCGGGTGAGCGACAGCCCCCGCCCGGCCCCGGTGAGGACCAGCTCGGCGCCCTGCTCCTGGCAGCGCAGTGCGATGGCGTAGGCGATGGAGTCGTCGGTCAGCACCCCGGTGACCAGGATGCGCTTGCCCTCCAACAGCATGGGAGGACTCTATTGCCTGCACCGGGTCAGAAGCCCGATCGCCTCGTAGGCTGCCACGGTGCTCACCATCGCCGTCCTGGGAGGAACGGGGCCCGCGGGCAAGGCGCTGGCCGCCCGCCTGGCCTCGGTGGGCTACGAGGTCGTCATCGGCTCCCGCTCCAAGGCTCGGGCTCTGGAGGTGCGTGACGGGTTGGTGGCCAAGTGGCCCGACCGCATCCTTCCCATCGACGGGGCCGACAACGAGCAGGCGGCCGAGGCCGACCTCATCGTCATCGCCACCCCCTGGGACGCGGCGGCGACCACGGCCAAGTCGGT
>JALZNY010000200.1 GCA_030857525.1 Actinomycetota bacterium | reverse complement strand
AGCAGCCGTGGGCGGCTTCGCCATGTGGGGCTTCCCCGGCTTCGCCCTGGAGGGCGGGCGCATCTGCAGCCGGGCCTGCGACGACCTCCTCGGTGCCGCCGTGGTGCTGTGCACCCTCGACGAGCTGTCGCGCCAGTCCCCGCCCGGGGCCGAGGTGTGGGGCCTGTTCACCAGGGCCGAGGAGATCGGCTTCCTCGGCACGCTCGAGGCCATGCGCCTGGGTACCGTCCCGCCCGGGGCACGGGTCCTGTCCCTGGAGTGCTCCAAGGCCCTGGTCGACGCTCCCCAGGGTGGCGGGGTCATCGTGCGGGTGGGCGACCGGACCAGCATCTTCGACCCGGGCCTGTCCGAGGCCCTGGCCCAGGCCGCCCGGACGCTGGCCTCGAGCGACGACGGGTTCCGCTGGCAGCGCAAGCTCATGGACGCCGGCACCTGTGAGGCCTCGGCCTTCTGCGCCCAGGGCTGGCGGGCGTCGGGCCTGGCCCTGCCGCTCGGCAACTACCACAACGCGCTTGACCGGGCCCTCGACGGAACGCCCCTCGACGGGCCCGGCATCGGCCCCGAACACGTCGCCATCGACGACTACCTGGCCGGGGTGCGCCTCCTGGTCGAGCTGGCCACCACCCCCGAGCTGCTCGACGAGCCAACGGGGCCCCCAGCCTGGCTGGCCGAGCGCATGGACCGGGCCCGATTGGAGCTGGACGACTCCGGCTCGAGAGGCGGTTCCGGGCCGGCAGGCCCCGGCTCGGAGGGCACCGTCGCCGGAGGCCGGCGTGCCTGAGACGCCGGAGATGCAGGCCCTGGCCGAGCGCCTCGACGCCGTCGCCGCCGGCAGCCGGCTCGAGCGCCTGCAGCCGCTGTCGTTCTCGGCCCTCAAGACGGTCGTGCCCGACCCGGACACCCTGGTCGGCCACACCGTCGCCGGGGTGGGACGGCGGGGCAAGTACCTGGTGTGGACCTTCGACGACGCCGACGACCAGCGCCTGCTCATCCACCTCTCCCAGGGAGGTCGGGTCGATGTGGAGGATCCGCCCAGGTCCACCCGGCCCCGCAACGGGGTGCTGCGCCTGATCCTGGACGGGCGTCCGTCGATCCTGGTCAAGGAGTTCGGCACCGAGCGCAAGGCGGCCTGGTGGGTCATGGCTGGTGGCGACGACGGCCCGCTGGAGCGCCTCGGCCCCGAGGCCGGCGGTCCCGACTTTGCCGAGCTGATCCGCAAGGGCGACGACCGCCGCCGGGTCCACACCATCCTGCGGGACCAGCGCACCGTGGCGGGGATGGGCCGGGGCTACACCGACGACGCCCTGCACCGGGCCGGGCTGTCCCCCTACGCCAGCCTGGCCTCGTTGGGAGCCGACGAGCGGGAGCGCCTGGTAGCCGCCGTGGAAGCGGTGCTGACTGACGGGCTGGCCGCCGAGCGTCGCCGTCGGGGCGGGTTGCCGGCCAAGCCCGGCGACCACTGGGTCGTCCACGGACGCTCCGGCGAGGAGTGCCCCAGGTGTGACGACACCCTGCACCGAGTGTCCTACGAAAGCTACGAGGTCACCTACTGCCCCCGCTGCCAGACCGGCGGCCGCATCCTTGCCGACCGCCGGCTGTCCCGGCTGTTGAAGTAGGGCCACCACCGTGGACGAAGAACCCCAGGTGGGCCGGCTGCTCGTGGCCTCCCCCCGGCTGGCCGACCCCAACTTCGCCCGCACCGTGGTGCTGATCCTGGCCTACGAACCAGGCGAAGGTGCGCTCGGCGTCGTTCTCAACCGGCCCAGCACCACCACCGTCGAGGAGATCCTGTGGTCGTGGGGACCGCTGGCGGCCGAGCCCCCCATGGTCTTCGTGGGCGGCCCGGTCGGGGCCGAGGGCGCCATCGGACTGGCCCGGGGCGGGAGCGCTACCGCCGACGAGGGGTGGTCGCCGGTGGTGGGCCGCCTGGGCACGGTCGATCTGGCCCGCGCCCCCGTCGATCTGCCCACCCCCATCGACGCGGTCCGGGTGTTCTCGGGTCACGCCGGCTGGGGGCAGGGTCAGCTCGAGGCCGAGGTCGACGAGGGCGCCTGGGTCGTCCTCGATGCGGTCCCCGACGACGTGCTGGGAGCCGCTCCCGAGCGCCTGTGGCGACGCGTCCTGCGCCGCCAGGGTGGCAAGCTGGCCTGGTTGGCCAACGTCCCCCTCGACCCCCGGACGAACTGAGGTCGGCCGTGCAACTCCCCGTCATGCCTCCGCTGGCCCCCATGCTGGCCAAGTTGGTGCGCGAACTGCCCCAGGCGCCGGGGATGACGTACGAGCCCAAGTGGGACGGCTTTCGCTGCATCGTGTTCCGTGACGGCGACGAGGTCGAGCTGGGCAGCCGCAACGAGCGGCCCCTCACCCGCTACTTCCCCGAGCTGGTCGAACCCCTGCGGGCGGCGCTGCCGCAGCGTTGCGTGGTCGACGGCGAGATCGTCATCGCCTCTGCCGGCGGGCTCGACTTCGACGCCCTGCTCCAGCGCATCCACCCGGCCGACTCCCGGGTCCGGCTCCTGGCCGAACAGACTCCGGCCTCGTTCGTGGCCTTCGACCTGCTGGTCGTGGGTGACGACGACCTGCGATCCCGTCCCTTTCGGGAGCGCCGGGCCCGGCTGGAGGAGGTGGTGTCGAGGGACGTGCCGGCAGTCCACCTCACCCCGGCCACCACCGACGTGTTGGTGGCGGCCGACTGGTTCTCGCGCTTCGAGGGGGCCGGGCTCGACGGCGTCATCGCCAAGGCCGGCGACCTCGCCTATGTGGCCGGCAAGCGACTGATGCTCAAGGTCAAGCACGAGCGCACCGCCGACTGCGTGGTCGGCGGGTTCCGCTGGCACAAGGACGGCGACGGCGTGGGGTCGTTGCTGCTCGGGCTCTACGACGAGGAGGCCACGCTGCACCACGTGGGCGTGGCCACCTCGTTCAAGACGACCCACCGACGTGAGCTGGCCGCCGAGCTCGCCCCTCTGAGCGAGGGCGCCCTGGAGGGCCACCCGTGGCGGGATTGGGCCGAGGCCGAGGCGGCAGCCGCTGTCAAGGGCCAGCGCCTGCCCGGGGGCGCCTCCCGGTGGAACGCCAAGCGCGACACCTCGTGGGAACCCTTGCCCATAGAGCTGGTGGTCGAGGTCTCCTATGACAACCTCCAGGGCGACCGCTTCCGCCACGCCACCCACCTGGTGCGCTGGCGCCCCGACCGCGACCCCGCCTCGTGCACCTACGACCAGCTCGACCGCCCCGTCCCCGAGGAGCTGGCCCAGGTCTTCGGCGCCCACTGACCTGCTGGTCAGTTACGTCGGCTTGCGGGCCCGGCTGGGCTGCACCCGCCGGGGCTCGCCCTTCTGCTTGGCGAAGTTGGGGGGCCAGGGGGCGTCGCCCAGGCCCTGGGCCTCGTCCTCGGCCGCCAGCTCGAGCAGACCGTCGAGGGAGTAGGCGACGTCGTCGATGCCCGCCCCCAGGTCGCCCCGCTCGGCGTAGCGGGCGGGCACGGAGGCCAGGGTCAGCTCGGCCGGGTCCACGTCGGGCACCTCGTCCCAGAGCAGGGGGCACGACACCCGGCCCTCGGGGTTGGG
Source organism: Actinomycetota bacterium (assembly GCA_030857525.1). Lineage (GTDB taxonomy): Bacteria > Actinomycetota > Acidimicrobiia > Acidimicrobiales > CADCSY01 > JADDRA01. Next base: position 424 of record JALZNY010000200.1, on the reverse strand, counting down.
TCGCACCGAGTAGGCCGAGGCCACGGTGCGATCGCGGGCGTTCTGGTTGTAGTCGATGAACACCTTCTCGCCTCGTTCCTCCTTCCACCACTTCGACGTAGCCAGGTCGGGCCGGCGCCGCTCCACCTCCCGGGCCAGGGCCAGCGCCGCCCGGCGCACCTCGAGGAAGTCCCAGCGGGGCTCGATGCGGACGTTGACATGGATGCCCCGGCTGCCCGACGTCTTGGGCCAGCCCACCAGGGCGCCCCGCTCGTCCAGCACCTGACGGGCCTCCAGGGCCACCTGGCGCACGGCGTCGAAGGGCACCCCGGGTTGGGGGTCGAGGTCGATGCGCAGCTCGTCGGGGTGATCGACGTCGTCACGGCGTACGGCCCAGGGGTTGAGGTCGAGGCAGCCGGCGTTGGCCGCCCAGGCCAGGTGAGCC
>JALZNY010000199.1 GCA_030857525.1 Actinomycetota bacterium | reverse complement strand
GGCCCTGGTCGACGACCTCACCCTGCCCGGCCGTTACCCCGAGGCCCGTGCCGTCGCCGAGGCCGAGGCCGATACCGCCGCCCTCCACCGCCGCCTGGTCGAGCTCGACCCTGTCGCTGCCGCCCGCATGGAGCCCACCAACCGCCGCCGCCTGGTGCGCGCCCTGGAGGTGACCGTCGGCAGCGGCCGGCCGTTCTCCTCCTTCGGTCCCGGACTCGACGCGTACCCCCCGTCGCCCATCACCCAGGTCGGCCTCCGCCTCCCCCTCGAGCTCCTCGACCAGCGCATCGCGGCACGGCTCGACACCATGCTCGAAGCCGGGTTCCTCGACGAGGTCCGCCGTCTCGCCGCTCGTCCTGCCGGCCTGTCCCGCACCGCCCGCCAGGCCCTGGGCTACCGGGAGCTGCTGGCGGAGGTGGCCGGGGAGTGCTCGCTCGACGAGGCGGTGGACGAGGCAAAGCTGCGGACTCGCCGCTTCGCCCGGCGCCAGCTCCGGTGGTTCCGCCGGGATCCCCGCATCTCCTGGCACGAAGCGGGCGGGAACCCCCTCGCACTCGCCCCCCACCTCCTGGGAGACTGGGCCCCGAGATGAGCGACACCCTGCACCTGACCAAGCACCACGGCCTGGGCAACGACTTCCTGATCCTGGTCGACCTCGACGGTGACCACCCGGTCGACGCCGCCACCGCCCGCCGGCTCTGCGACCGGCGCCTGGGCGTGGGTGCCGACGGGCTCATACGGGTGTCCCCGCCGCTCGGGGACGAGCGGGCCGACGTGGCCATGACCTTGCGCAACGCCGACGGGTCCCTGGCCGAGATGAGCGGCAACGGCATCCGCTGCCTGGGCCAGGCCGTGGCCCGCGCTCGCCGGCTCGACACCCTCGATCTGGCCGTGGCCACCACCGCCGGGGTGCGCCGGCTTGAGGTCGGTCCCGGGCCGGCCGGCGATCCGACCACGGCCTGGGTCGAGGTCGATATGGGCTCAGCCCGTCCCGGCCCGACCGGTTGGGAGGCCAACGTTGACATCTCCGTGGCCATCGAGGCCCTGGCCCTAAAGGCCACGACGCTCGACATGGGCAACCCCCACCTGGTGCTGCTCGTCGACGACCCCGCCACCGTCGACCTGGCCATCCTCGGCCCGGCCGCCCAGGCCGGCTTCGCCCAGGGCGTGAACGTGGAGGTGATCGCCCCCACCCCGGGCCGGCCCGACCAGCTCGACCTGGTGGTGTGGGAGCGAGGGGTAGGTCCCACCCTGGCCTGCGGCACCGGGGCGTGCGCGGCGGCTCAGGCCGCGCACGAGTGGGGCCTGGTGGGGGAGCGGGTGCAGGTGCGCATGCCCGGCGGCGAGGTGACGGTGACCCTCGGCGACCAGCTTCGCCTGGCCGGCCCCGCCACCTTCGTGGCCGAGGTGGAGGTGGCCACGTGACCCTCATCGAGCGCACCTTCCGGGAGCGCATCATCCTGGTCGGCGTGACCATGCCTCCCTCGACCGTGGAGGAGACCGAGGCCCACCTCGACGAGTTGGCCCTGCTCATCGACACCGCCGGCGCCGACGTGGTGGCCCGGGTGCTCCAGCGCCGTGATGCCCCCGATGCGGCCACCTTCGTGGGCAAGGGCAAGGCGGCCGAGCTGGTCGACGTCTCACTCGAGGTCGACGCCGACACGGTGGTCTTCGACGACGAGCTCAGCCCGGCCCAGAGCCGAAACCTCGAGAAGCTGTTGGGGCGCACCGCCATCGACCGCACCGCCGTGATCCTCGACATCTTCGCCCAGAACGCCCGCACCGGCGAGGGCAAGGCCCAGGTCGAGCTGGCCCAGCTCCGCTACCGCCTGCCTCGCCTGCGGGGACGGGGAATCCAGCTCTCTCGCCAGGCCGGCGCCATGGGCGCGGGCGGGGCCCGGGCGCCCATCGGCTCCCGTGGTCCCGGTGAGACCCAGCTCGAGGTCGACCGTCGTCGCCTGCTGGCCCGCATCACCAGGCTGGAGGCCGAGTTGGAGCGCCTGTCCCAGACCCGGCGTACCCAGCGCCGGGCCCGCAGCCGCGGGCGCAACCGCATGCTGTCGATCGTCGGCTACACCAACGCCGGCAAGTCCACCCTGCTCAACCGCCTCACCGACGCCGGGGTCCTGGTCGAGGACCGCCTCTTTGCCACCCTCGACCCCCGGGCCCGGCGCCTCGACCTTCCCGGGGGGGAGGCCGTCGTCGTCTCCGACACCGTGGGCTTCGTGCGCAAGCTGCCCCACCAGCTGGTGGAGGCCTTCCGCTCCACCCTGGAGGTGGTGGCCGAGTCCGACCTGCTCCTGCACGTGGTCGACGCCGCCGGTCCCGACCCCGAGGGCCAGCGGTGCGCGGTGCGGTCGGTGCTCGACGAGATCGGAGCCGGCGACGTGCCCGAGCTGCTGGCCTTCAACAAGGTCGACCAGGCCGGCCCCGAAGCCAAGCGCCTGGTGGAGGCCCACCCTGGGTCGGTGGCCATCTCCGCCCTCTCGGGCGAGGGAGTGCATGATCTGGTGCTGGCCGTGGGGGACCGGCTGCGGGCTCTGGAGGCGGTGGTGGAGCTGGTCATCCCCTACGAGCGGGGCGACGTGGTGGCCGCCGTGCACCGGGAGGGCGAGGTGCTGGTCGAGGCCCACGAGGCCGACGCCACCCGCCTGCGGGCCCGCCTCGACCAGGCCGCCGTCAACCGCTTCCGCCCCTACGTGGTGGCGTGAGCACGAACCCAGCAGTAGGGGGCTTCTCACCACCCGCCTATCCCCATGACCGGCTGGCCGAGCTGGCCGTCCTGGCTCGGGAGCACCCGGGGGGGATGGTCGACCTCTCGGTGGGGATGCCGGTCGATCCGCCTCCTCCCGGGGTCTTGGAAGCCCTGGCGAGCTCGGGGGCCGAGCGCGGTTACCCAGCCTCGATCGGCACCCCGGCCCTGCGCGAGGCGGCGGTGGCGTGGCTGGCCCGCCGCTTCGGCGTCGACATCTCGATCGCTGCCGTTGCCGCCTGCATCGGCACCAAGGAGCTGGTGGTGGGCCTGCCCCACTGGCTGCGGTTGCGTCGCCCCGATCGCGACACCGTGCTCTACCCGGCGGTCAGCTACCCCTCCTACGCCATGGGGGCGGCCCTGGCGGGATGTCGGGCGGTGCCTGTCCCCCTCGACGACCGCTGGCGCCTCGACACCTCGGCCATCAGCGACGACGATGCGGCCCGGGCCCTGTGCCTGTGGTCCAACACGCCGGGGAACCCCGCAGGAGGCCTGGACGACCTCGCCGCCGTGGCCGACTGGGGTCGCCGGGCCGGGGTGAGCGTCCTGTCCGACGAGTGCTACGCCGAGTTCACCTGGGACGGGCCGCCCCGGTGCATCCTCCAGTCGGGCAGCGACGAGGTGCTGGCCCTGCACTCGCTGTCGAAGCGTTCCAACCTGGCCGGTCTGCGGGTGGGCTTCTACGCCGGCGACGCCGAGCTGGTGCGTTACTTGTCCGAGGTGCGCAAGCACGCCGGGTTCATGGTGCCCGGCCCCGTCCAGGCCGCGGCGGTGGTGGCCCTGGCCGACGACGCCCACGCCGCCGCCCAGGCCGAGCGCTACCGGGCCCGCCTCCAGCGCTGCCGGGCCCTCCTGGCCGAGGCGCTCGATCTGCAGCCCGGGGACCCCGGCGGCGGGTTCTACCTGTGGGTACCGGCTCCCGGCGGCGATGCCTGGGCCCTGGCCCGCCGGCTGGCCACCGAGGCCGGTTGCCTGGTGGCCCCCGGCGACTTCTACGGCCCGGCCGGCGCCGGCCACGTTCGCCTGGCCATGGCCACGTCCGAGGATCGCCTCGAGCTGGTGGCCCGGCGCCTGGGGGCGGTCCAGTGTGGTGGGGCCGGCCGGTGACGCCACCTTCCATGCGAGCAGGCCAAGTCGTGAACGTCCTCTAGCCTGCGGCCATGGCCAGCCTGGAGACCCAGATCGACGAGTTGTGGGAGCGCCGGGCGGAGCTCGTGCCCGGCGATGCCGACATCGGGAGGG
>JALZNY010000198.1 GCA_030857525.1 Actinomycetota bacterium | reverse complement strand
TCGGAGAACCTGGCTGCGCTGACCTGGTTGACCGTGCAGGTCTACCCCTCGGTCTTCGAGGTCCTGCCGGACTTCTCGATCGAGCTGAACGAAGAGATGATGGAGAGCGCCGAGCTCACGAGCGAGGACCCCCAGACGATCGAGTACGTCATCAAGGAGGAGGCCGTCTGGAGCGACGGGACCCCCATCTCCGCCGACGACCTCATCTACCTCTGGGAGAACCAGAACGGGTCCAACCCGAACATCGACGTGGCCTCGACCACCGGCTACGAGCTGATCGAGTCGGTCGAGGGCTCCGAGGACGGCAAGACCGTCACCGCCGTGTTCACCGAGCCCTTCTCGGACTGGCAGTCGCTGTTCGGCACGCTGCTGCCGGCGCACTACATGAAGACGCTCAACCCCGACCCGGTGGAGGCCTGGAACAACGGGCTCGACGGGACGAACCTCCCTGAGGTCTCGGGTGGCGCGTGGATGCTGACTGACTACACGCCAGAGCAGAGCGTCACCCTCGTGCCGAACGAGACCTACTACGGCGAGAAGGCCAAGCTCGACAGCGTCGTCGCCCGGTTCGGCATCACCGCCGACGCCATCCCCCAGGCGCTCGAGAACGGCGAGATCGACATCGCCTACCCGCAGCCGCAGATCGACCTCGTGTCGCAGGTCGAGGCACTCGCACCGGAGATCGAGGCGACGACCGAGTTCGGCCTCACCTTCGAGCACATCGACTTCAACCTCGACAACACCTTCCTCGCCGACGAAGCCGTCCGCACGGCGATCGCCCACGGCCTCGACCGTCAGGGCATCGTCGAGCGCACGGTCGGGCAGTTCAGCGACGAGGCCAGCCAGCTCGACAACCGCATCTGGCTCACCAACCAGCCGCAGTACGAGCCCCACGGCGAGGAGTACGCCGAGCAGGACGTCGAGGCGGCCAAGGCGGTGCTCGAGGAGGCCGGCTACACCGAGGGTGCAGGCGGGATCTACGAGAAGGACGGCCAGCCGATCTCGCTGCGCATCTCGACCACGGGTGGCAACGCCCTCCGGGAGGCGACGGAGCAGGTCATCCAGTCGCAGCTGAAGGAGGTCGGCATCGACATCCGGATCGACAACACCGAGGGCGCAGCGGTGTTCGACCGCTTCTTCCCGGAGTCGGACAACCGAGCCGACCTGGACTTCGACATCGCACTGTTCGCCTGGGTCGGCACGCCGTTCCCGAGCAGCTCGGCGTCGCTGTACCAGACCCCCGACCCGGCAGACAAGGTCGGTCAGAACGAGATGGGCTACGCCAACGCCGAGGTCGACGAGCTGTTCACGACGGCGGCGGTCTCGACCGACCAGGACGAGGTGGCCGACCTGCTCAACCAGGTCGACGAGATCCTGTGGGAGGACCTCCCCACGATCCCGCTGTACCAGAAGCCCACGTACCTGACCTTCCGCAGCAACATCCAGGGCGTCCAGGACAACCCCGGCACCGCCGGCCCGCTCTGGAACGCCAACGAGTGGGCCCTGGCTGCCGGCTGACGCCGGGAGCTCGCACCGGTCACTGACGTCTGAAGGGCCGGCCCCACGTGGGCCGGCCCTGCGGGCCCACCACCACCCACGGGACGGACGCATGCTCGGGTACATCTTCCGCCGGATCCTCACCTCCCTCGTCGTGCTGGCGGTGGCGTCGTTCCTCGTCTACATGATCGTCACCAGCTTCGGTGACCCCCTTGCCGAGCTCCGCAACCGGAACCCGCCGGTGCCCGCCGCCGTCATCGAGGCGAGGCGGGCCGAGCTCAACCTCGACAAGCCGCCCCTCGAGCGCTACGGCATCTGGGTGGGTGGCGTGGTCCAGGGTGACTTCGGCGAGAACCTGGCCGGCCAGGAGGTCGGCCCCCTGCTGTTCCGCCGGCTCCAGGTGACGATGAGGATGGTGCTCCTGGCCACGTTCATCGCCCTGGCCCTGGCGGTCGTCGTGGGCGTCTACAGCGCCGTGCGCCAGTACACCGCCGGCGACTACGCGGCCACGTTCTTCGGCTTCTTGTTCCTGTCCACGCCGGTGTTCTGGCTGGCCGCCCTCCTCAAGGAGTTCCTGGCCATACGCCTGAACAGCGCGCTCGGGGGGACCTACGTCTACACGGTGGGCGCGCAGTCACCGAACCTCAGCGGCACGCTCGGCGAGCGGCTGGCCGACTACGCAGGGCACCTGGCGCTGCCCACGCTCTCCCTCGCCCTCATCTCCTTCGCAGCGTGGAGCCGCTTCCAGCGGGCCTCGATGCTCGACGTGCTCAACAGCGACTACCTCAGGCTGGCCAGGGCCAAGGGCCTGACCAACATCCGGGTGCTGCTGAAGCACGGCCTCCGCAACGCGCTGATCCCGCTGACCACCGTGGTGGCGATCGACTTCGCCGCCGTCTTCGGAGGCGCCGTCATCACCGAGAGCGTGTTCGCCTGGCAGGGGATGGGCCGGCTGCTCATCGACGCCATCAACAACTACGACCCCAACGTCGTCGCCGCCTGGCTCCTCGTCACCGGCGCGGTCGTCATCCTGTTCAACCTGATCGCCGACATCCTCTACGGCATCCTCGACCCCAGGATCCGGTATGGCTGACCTCGAGGCTCCACCCACGCCCCCCGACTCCCCGCAGCCGACCCCCGAGGTGCACCGGCGGGTGCCCGACGCCGGGATCCAGCCCGGCGGTCACGAGCGGGAGTTCACGATCCAGGCGCGCACGCAGCGCCAGATGGTCGTGTCGCGCTTCCTCCAGCACAAGCTCGCCGTCGCGAGCCTCGTCGTGCTCATCCTCCTCATCGTGCTCTCCCTGGTGGGGGGCCGGCTCTGGAAGTACAGCTACGACGAGCTCACCGACTCGTTCTCGGAGGGTCCGTCCTGGGACCACCCGATGGGGACGGACGGGATCGGCCACGACGCATTCGCCCAGGTCCTGCGGGGCGCGCAGAAGTCGGTGCAGGTGGCGCTCGTGGTTGGCTTCCTCTCGACCGCCTTCGGGGCCATGGTCGGGGCGCTGGCCGGCTTCTACCGGGGCTGGCTCGACGCGATCCTGATGCGGGTCACCGACCTGTTCCTCGTCATACCGTCGATCGCGCTGTTCGCACTGCTCGGCCGCCGGGTCTCCACCGGCGGTGGATCCGCGTGGCTCTTCATCGCGCTGATCATCGCCGGCGTGTCGTGGATGTCGATCGCCCGCGTCGTGCGGGGCGTGTTCCTGTCGCTGCGTGAGAAGGAGTTCGTGGAGGCGGCCCGGGCCCTCGGGGCCAGCAACGGCCGGATCATCCGCAAGCACCTGCTGCCGAACGCCGTCGGGCCGATCATCGTGAACGCCACCATCAGCATCGCCGTGGCGATCCTCGTCGAGTCCGCCCTCAGCTACCTCGGCCTCGGCATCAAGCCGCCCGACACGAGCCTCGGCCTCCTCGTCGCCTCCGGGCAGCAGGCGGCCACCACCCGCCCGTGGCTGTTCTACTTCCCGGGGCTGTTCATCATCCTGATCGCGCTGTGCGTCAACTTCCTCGGTGACGGGCTGCGCGATGCGTTCGACCCGACCCAGCAGCGGGTGCGCGCCTGATGCCCGAGCCCTTGCTGTCCGTGCAGGGCCTCACCGTCGACTTCCCGACCTCCGACGGGGTCGTCCACGCCGTACGGGGCGTCACCTACGACCTGCACCCGGGTGAGGTGCTCGGGATCGTGGGTGAGTCCGGTTCCGGCAAGTCGGTGAGCTCGCTCGCCGTCATGGGGCTGCTGCCGAAGTCGGCCCGGGTGTCCGGCTCCATCACGTTCAGGGGCGAGGAGATCCTCGGTCGCAAGGCCAAGGAGCTGAACGCCATCCGGGGCAAGCAGATCGCCATGATCTTCCAGGACCCGATGACGTCGCTCGACCCCGTCTACACGGTGGGCTGGCAGGTGGCCGAGGGCGTGCGGGCCCACAACGACGTGTCCAAGAAGGAGGCCCACGACCGGGCGGTCGACCTGCTCCAGCTCGTCGGCATCCCCAACGC
>JALZNY010000197.1 GCA_030857525.1 Actinomycetota bacterium | reverse complement strand
GGCCGGCGACATCGGACTGGCCGGCTCCAAGGTCCGCCTGGGCGGGGCCACGCGCGACGGCTACCACGTCTACCTGGGCGCCGATCTGCCCGCCGGCCGGGTGGGCGAGGTGGTGGGCCGGGTGGCGACCGAGGACGTGCCGGCCACGGTGGAGGCGGTGGTGGGCATCTGGGAAGCCATGCGCCACGAGGGCGAGCCCCTGGGCGTGGCGGTGGCCCGCATCGGCCACGACGCCTTCGCTCGCCACCTGGAGTCGGTGATGGCCGAGCGCTGGGCCAGCGGCCCCGAGCCCGAGGTGGCTTCGGCCGGCTCGGTCACGCCGGTGGCCGTGGCCCGGGTGGTCGACCTGGCCCCGGGCTCGGTGACCACCGTCGACGCCGCCGGCACCCCCGTCGCCCTGGCCAACGTGGACGGGACCTTCTGCGCGGTGGCCGACACCTGCCCCCACGCCGGAGCGTCGCTCGGCGAAGGGACCCTTCGGGGCACGGCGCTGGAGTGTCCCCGCCACGGCGGCACCTTCGACCTGCGCACCGGTGCTGCCCTGGCCGGACCAACCGAAGAGCCCGTCCGCACCCTGGCCGTCTCCGTCGCCGACGGCACCGTCCAGGTCATGGCCCCGGCCTTGCCCGCGCCCGCCTACACAGGAGGCTGAGCCATGCCCGCTCGTAGCCGTCGCTGGATCGAGCACTGGGACCCCGAGGACGAGGGCTTCTGGAAGGACAGCGGCCAGCGGGTGGCCCGGCGCAACCTGGTGTGGTCGATCTTCGCCGAGTTCCTGGGCTTCTCGGTGTGGCTGAGCTGGAGCGTGGTGGCCATCCGACTCAACGACGTGGGCTTCGACCTCTCCACGGGCCAGCTCTTCACCCTGGTGGCCGTGCCCAACCTGGTGGGCGCCACCCTGCGCTTCCCCTACACCTTCGCCGTGCCCCGCTTCGGAGGCCGCAACTGGACGGTGGTCAGCGCCCTGCTGCTGCTCATCCCCAGCCTGTTGCTGGCGGCGATGGTTACCAACCCGGACACGCCGTATTGGGCGCTGCTGGCGGCGGCGGCTACGGCTGGCCTCGGCGGCGGCAACTTCGCCTCCAGCATGGCCAACATCTCCTTCTTCTACCCCAACGCCCGCAAGGGGCTGGCGCTGGGCCTCAACGCCGCCGGCGGCAACCTCGGCGTAGCCATCCTGCAACTCGTGGCCCCTTTCGCCGTCACCGCCGGTGCTCTGGCCGTGGTGGGGGGAGGTCAGGGCCCCGACGGCTCGCTGCACCTCCAGAACGTCGGCCTCATGCTGGTGCCGTTCATCGTGGCCGCCGCCTTCTGCGCCTGGCGCTTCATGGACAACCTCACCGCGGCCAAGTCGTCGTTCCGGGACCAGGTGGTGGTGGCCCGACGCCGCCACACCTGGACCATGTCGTGGCTCTACATCGGCACCTTCGGCTCCTTCATCGGCTACTCCGCCGGGCTACCCCTCCTCATCAAGGGCCAGTTCGCCGACCCCAACGCCATCAAGTACGCCTTCCTCGGCCCCCTGGTGGGCTCCATCACCCGTCCCATCGGCGGGTGGCTGGCCGACAAGTTGGGTGGAGCCAAAGTGACGCTTACCAACTTCGGGGTGATGATCGCCGCCGTGCTGGGCGTCATCTACTTCCTGGCCAACAAGGACCAGAGCTGGGCCTTCGCCGGCTTCCTGGCCATGTTCCTCGTGCTCTTCGTGGCCACGGGCGTGGGCAACGGCTCGACCTTTCGCATGGTCCCCATCATCTTCCGGGCCCACCACAGCGCGATGGCCACGGAGGCAGGCGGGGTGCCCGACGAGGCCGCCCTCGTCGCCGGGCGCCGGGAGAGCGCCGCCGCTCTGGGCGTCATCTCGGCCATCGGCGCCTACGGCGGCTTCCTCATCCCCCAGACCTTCGGCCTGTCGACCAACGCCACCGGCGGCCCCCAGGCTGCGCTCCTCGCCTTCATCGCCTTCTACAGCTCGTGCATGGTGCTCACCTGGTGGTGCTACCTGCGCAGCCGGGTGGTCGTCGAGCGCCTCCCCAGCCTGGCCTGGGCCCGCCCGTAGGAGGCGCCTGGCTAACACTCGGTCTCGACCTCCAGACCGGGTAGACATCGCCCATGCCGCCAACCGTCGGGCCGGTCCTTCCCTCGGGGGAACAGGTGGAGCTGGTGCGGGGGGACCAGCGGGTGGTGGTCACCGAGGTGGGTGCTGCGCTGCGCCGCTACAGCATGGGCGACCGGGCGATCCTCGACGGCTTCGCCTCCGGGGAGATGCCCCGGGGCGGACGGGGCCAGGTGCTCGCGCCCTGGCCCAACCGGCTGGCCGGCGGCCGCTACCGCTTCGGCGACGAGGAGCACCAGGTCCCCCTCGACGAGCCCGGGCGAGGCAACGCCAACCACGGGCTGGTGCGGTGGGCGAACTGGCGGGTCCGTGAGCTGGAGACGGACCGGGTCGTGATGGGCCACCGCCAGCACCCCCGGCCCGGGTATCCCTTCGCCCTGGACCTGGCCGTCGAGCACCGCCTCACCGACGACGGTCTGCGCGTGAGCACCACCGCCACCAACATCGGGGACGGGCCCCTGCCCTTCGGCCTGGGCTTCCACCCCTATCTCAGCGTCGGCACCCCCACCGTCGACGAGGCCCTCCTACAGGTCCCCGCCGCCATCCGCCTCGAGACCGACGAGCGGGGCGTCCCCACCGGGACCGAGGTGGCGCTGGCCGGCACACCCTTGGACTTCCGCCGTCCGCGACCCGTCGGCGACCAACACCTGGACACGGCCTTGGGCCACCTCGACGTCGACGGCGACGGCCGCCAGCGCATCGTGGTGGCCTCGCCCGGCGGGTCGCGGTCGACGACGTTGTGGATGGACCGTTCCTTCGCCTACGTGATGGTGTTCACCGGCGACACCCTGGCTCCAGATCGCCGGCGCCGGAGCCTGGCCGTCGAGCCCATGACCTGTGCCCCCGACGCCTTCAACAACCACCTCGGCCTGAAGGTGCTGGCTGCAGGGGAGACGACGGTATCCACCTGGGGCATCCAACCCGGCGCCCGGGCGAGTTAGACCGCAAGCGGAGACATGACCCCATCCGCATGACCACCTGCGACAAACCGAGTCCGCCTGGCTCGACTCCTCGACCTCGGCTACTCCGCTCGACCTCGGCTACTCCGCGCTCACGCTCCGCTACGTCGTGCGACCGGCCGACCGGCCGCCCGCTCGCCCACGTCGGCGACGCTGCGTCGGGAACGGCCCCCGCACCTCGTAGGTGATACCGCCTCCATCCCGTTCACCGGTCAGACCTCGCTGGGAGCTGAAGTAGAGACGGTTTCCGGCTGGGTTGAACGCAGGTCCGGTGATCTCGGTGTTCATGCCGAGCTGACCGGAGAGCTGCAGGAAAGGGGCGACCTCCCGCTGGCCGGAAACATCAGGCGCCGAGACAACAACGAGCTCGAGGTCACCGCCGTCCTCAGCGACGAACAGGTCGCCGAACCGGGACACCGTGATGTTGTCAGCCCCCTTCAGTGGGCTGCCCGGGGTCGCTCCCACGTGTACAGCCTCGAGGGTGCCGGCTGCGCCATCGTACGCCCAGACGTTGCTGGGGCCGCTCTCGCACCAATAGACGACGCCGCTGTCGCTCCATGCTCCCTCGCCTCGCCGGAAACGCGTCGAGGTTTCCTCCCGGTGACCGCCTGCGGCCTCCTCGAGGCTGATGTCGACCCAGGTGACGGGCCGGGGACCGTCGGCCGGCGGTACCGCCGGGGACGTTTCGCCCCCCTGGTAGTCGACCTTTGCCACCTGCAGCTGTCCGGAGGTGAGGACCGGCCGGCCGTTGTCCGGCCAAACATCGGGGACGAAACGATAGAAACGGCTGACCGTAGAGCTGTCCTCCGTGAGGTATATCGCCTTGCTGACGAGATCCACGACAGCGGCTTCGTGCTTGAACCGGCCCAGCGCGGGCAGGGCGACGCCAGGCTCTACGCCGTAGGGATCACACTCGTAGACGA
>JALZNY010000196.1 GCA_030857525.1 Actinomycetota bacterium | reverse complement strand
TGTCGAGTGACTCGAACGACACGTAGTCGTGCACCACCTCGACCACGCGGCCATCGCCCGGATCCACGATGCGGGCGTCGGTGCCGATGATGCGGATCGGAGCCTCGGGCGTGCCCGCAGATCGAGTGGCGAAGGGCGGGTACACGCCGGGCCCGACGAGGATGCGGTCGGCGGGCTCGGCCCGAGCCAGGGCATCGTCGATGCGGCCGTAGGGCCGGGCCTCGGTCCCGTCGCCTCCCGAACCGGCGCCGGCCGACACGTGCAGGGTCCTGCCGGTCGGGTCCGCCGGCGCTCCTGCCCAGACCGCGAGGACCACCGCTACGGCCGCCACTGAGGCTGCGACGATCACCATGACCCGGAGTTGGCCCCGAGACCACCGCCTCGCCTCCCGTGTGCCGATCACGCCACAGTACCCACTGTGCCGGCGCGCAACGTGGCCCGCGGTGAGGTCGGCAGCGATGGTGAACGCCATGTGAACCAGGCTCACGGGTGTTGTGATACCCCAGGTCCGCCGGTAGATTTCGCCAAGTCGGAACCGGCCGCCGCCGCGTCAAAGAGACCGACGTTTCCATCTGTCGCGACCGGCTTATCCTCACGAGAGGCGTCGGAGCGCACTAGTGAAGGAGAAGGCGGATGGCAGAAGTAGTGATCGTCGGGTCCGGGGTCGTGGGCACTGCGTCGGGGAAGGGTCTGGCCTCTCGAGGCCACCAGGTGACCTTCGTCGACGTCGACCAACGGCGCATCGACACCTTGCGCGCAGAGAGGTTCGTGGCAACCGACGCCCTCGAGCTTCCCGACGAGCACACGTTCGTTTTCCTGACCCTTCCCACCCCGAGCACCGGCGTGCGCTACGACCTCACCGCGCTCACTGCCGGGGTCAGGGCGGTCGGGGCCGCCCTGGGCCGATCCTCGGGCTTCCACACCGTCGTCCTGCGGTCGACGACCTCGCCGGGCACCTGCGACGCCCTCGTGCGACCCGAGCTGGAGAAGGCGTCGGGCAAGGTCGAGGGCCACGGCTTCGTGCTCGCCTCCAACCCCGAGTTCCTCCGGGCCGCCACCGCGTTGGAGGACTTCGAGGCGCCGGCCATGACCGTCATCGGCTCCCGCAGCACGCTGGCCGTCCAGCGCCTGGTCGAGCTCTTCCGTCCCTTCGGTGGCGCGGTGAAGACCTTCGACACGACCTTGCAGTCCGAGCTGGTGAAGTGCGCCCACAACATCTTCAACGCCACCAAGATCAGCTTCTGGAACGAGATGTGGCTCGTGGCCGAGCGCCTCGGGGTCAACGGCGACGAGGTGGCGGCCACGGTGGCGCAATCGGCCGAGGCGTCCACCAACGCCCAGTACGGCATCCGGGGCGGGGCCCCCTACGGCGGCGCCTGCCTGCCCAAGGACACCACCGGCTTCCTCGGCTTCGCCACCGAGCTCGGTGTCGACATGCCGCTGCTGAGCGCCGTCATCGACGTGAACCGCACCATGGCGCGCCGGGTCAGCGAGGAGCTGACCGAGGTCACCGACCACGTCGAGGAGCTGCTGGGCTCCCCGGGGGAGATCGTGGATCTCACCGAGGCCAACACCTCGACGCGCCGCACCGTCGAGGCGACAGACAGTCGGCGCAACTGACCGGTCCGGGCCACGCGGACAGGAGAGGCGCTGAGGGGCGATGACGGATCTTGCGTTCTACATCCCGATCGGGATCCTGGGGGTGCTGCGTTGGATGAGCTGGTTCATCCGGCGTGTCCCCGCCGCGCTGTATCGACCCTGCTCGTCGCCCCACCGGGAGCCGATCACCGTCGTGACCCCTGTCTACCAGGAGGATCCCGACATCTTCCGGGCGGCGGTGGAGTCGTGGTTGGCCAACCGCCACGTCGCCGAGGTCGTCTGCGTGATCGATGTGACCGACACCACCTGCATGGCCATCGCCGCTGAGTACCCCGTCACCGTGCTGCCCACGACGGTGCCCGGCAAGCGCCCCGCGCTCAAGCTCGGGTGGGAGCACGCCTCGACCGACCTGGTCGCCCTGGTCGATTCCGACACCATCTGGGCCGCTGACGTCTCGGACCGGGTCTGCGAGCCCTTCATCGACCCGCAGGTGGGCGGCGTAGGCACCCGCCAGAACGTCTACAACCCCGAGGGCCTGCTCCAGCGGGTCAACGACATCTACCTCGACGGCCGCTACTTCGACGAGAACGCAGGCCAGACCTACATGGGTCAGGCCGTCTCGTGCCTGTCGGGGCGCACCGCCGTGTACCGGCGCCGCCTGCTGGTGGAGCACAGCGACGAGTTCATGGAGGAGACGTTCCTCGGCGTGCCCTGCAACTCGGGCGACGACAAGCGCCTGACCTCGCTCATCCTGCGCGACGGCTACCGCACCTTCATGCAACGCTCGGCCCGGGTGTGGTCGACGTTCCCCAGCGACGCGCCCACCTTCTTTCGCCAGCGGCTGCGCTGGTCACGCAACACCTGGCGCAGCGACCTGCGAGCCCTCGGCGCGGGTTGGGTCTTCAAGCGGCCGTTCCTGGCCTTCACCATGCTCGACAAGGCGGTGAGTAGCTTCACCCTGCTCGTCTCGCCCGCGTACCTGCTGCTCGCCCTCTACCGGGCCGACTGGCTCGTCGCCCTGGCCCTGGTCAACTGGTGGCTGGTCAGCCGGGGCACCAAGATCCTCCCCCACCTGCGCCGCCGCCCGCGCGACCTCGCCATCCTGCCGTTCTTCATCGGGCTCACCTTCGTGATGGCCGTCATCAAGATCTACGCCCTGACCACCATCCGGGCCCAGCGCTGGCTGACCCGCGACGTGGCCGTGGTCGACGGTTCCGTGGTGCGGACCGACGCCGCCTTGGTGGAGGAGGTGCCGGCGTGAGGCGCCGAGACCCGTTGCCCCGGCTGCTCCGTCGGGTCGGGAGCCTCGTCGGGCTGAGTGGCGTCCTGCTGTCCCTGACGGTCGCCCCGGCGGCTGCGCATGAGCTGGTAGAGGGATGCGAGCTCGAGGTCCGTGACAGCTCCGCTGATCCTCTCTACACCGGAAGCAACCCCTCGTCGCGCCAACTGGCGGCGTACAACCCCTTTCGCATCGTCAGGTACCCCTGTGATCGTCCGCCTGACGTACGAGCGATGGTCATCGATCCGGCAGGGATCGAGCTCATCGAGGGCGGCCAACTGGTCGGCCGGATCTCATTGCCCTCTACCGAGTCCCCACTATCCCTGCCGGTGGTGACCCAGGCCGTCGCCGACCCGAGCTGGATCGCCGAGGTGGAGCCGGGGGTCTTCGAGCTGGCCGCCGCCCTCGTGCAGGAGGCGGGGACGGCTCTCGACGTCGCCGCTCCTCGGGTGGAGGAGCTACGCCTGCTCAACCGGCCCGACGTGTTCCTCGGGGGCCTGGGCGCCACCGCCCGCTTCGAGGGCGTCTCGGTCACCTCCTGGGATCCTGCGCTCGGCGCCCCCGACGAGGAGCTCGGCGACGGCCGGCCCTTCGTGCTCTACCAGGAGGGGTCACGCCTCGACGTGGTCGACTCGGAGATGTCGTACCTGGGCTCGGACCGCAGCTCCGCCTACGGTGTGGCCTGGCGCGTGGGCACCACCGGCGAGGCGCTCCGCTCCACCTTCGCCCACAACTTCTTCGGGGTCTACACCTACGAGGTGGCCGACATCGTCTTTCGGGACAACGTGTTCCGGGACAACATCCTCTACGGCTTCGACCCCCATGACTACACCACCGGCTTGGTGGTGGAGGACAACGAGGCCTACGGGAACGGAAGCCACGGCTTCATCGTCTCGCGCTACGTGACCGACAGCGTGTTGGCTCGCAACTACTCCCATGACAACGCCGGCAACGGCATCGTGATGGACTTCGGCTCCGACCGCAACCGCATCGAGGCCAACCTGGTGGAGAACAACGCCAAGGACGGCATCGTCGTGCTCGGCTCGGCCGCGACGGTCGTGGTCGACAACGTGATCCGGGGCAACCGGGTCGGGGTGCGCATCAACGGCGTGGAGAGCAGTGCCAACG
>JALZNY010000195.1 GCA_030857525.1 Actinomycetota bacterium | reverse complement strand
CGTCTGGACCGTGCGGGCAGACCCAGAAGCCGGCGAAGGGGCCGAGGAGCTCGTCCACCCGGGCGTTGACGGCATCGACCTGACCGGGGGTGAGCCAGCCCCGGGCGATACCGCTCTGGTTGCTGACCACGGCCACCGGCAGGCCACCCTGGCGTAGGCGGTCGAGGGCGGCTCGGGCGCCGGGAATGGGCTGGACCAGCTCCGGATCACCGTTGTAGGGCACGTCGACCACGAGAGTCCCGTCCCGGTCGACCAGCACCGCTTCGAGGGGAAGGTAGGGCAACGGGCTGGACGGGGGAGCGGTCGGCGAGTTGGCGGATCGGCGATGGCTTGGAACCGCGCCCGACTCCACATAAGAGGTCGGCACCGCGCGACATTCCCCGCGAGGCAGAAGAAGTAAACGTCTGAGGGAACTACTGGAGGCGCATGCTGAGGTGGACGGCGGTGCCTTCTCGGCTGGGGAGGAAGGTGACGTCGTCGACCAGGGCCCTGATCAGCTGCAGGCCCCAGCCCCGCTCCACGTTGAGGTGGGCGGCGTCGCCCACCGGGGGCCGCCTCGGGACCGCGGCCGGGTCGAAGCCCGTGCCGCTGTCCTCCACCCGCACCTCGAGGGTGGCGGGATCGACCAGGCAGCGCAGCACCACCCGTTGCTCCATGCCCGCGGCCTGGTGGGCCTCCACCGCGTTGGTACAGGCCTCGGATACGGCGATGCGCAGGTCCTCGAGACGATCGTCGTCGATGCCAGGGACCGAGGTGGCCACGGCCGCCACCACGCTGCGGGCCACGCCGACAAAGGCGGGCAGGGCCGGGATCTCCAGCCGCACGAGCTCGTGGGGAGGGTTCATCGTCTCCCTCCCAAGCTAGTGGGTGGCGCCCGGGGAGCAGCGGTTGGGTCTCGGTCCAGGGCCTGGCTTTGGTGGTCGGACGTGTAGCTTCGCACCACGGGTGGCCAGGCGAGACGGGGAGTGGTGCGTCGTGATCGACGGTGAAAGCGGCGAAGGCGGCGGCGAAGGCGAACAGGTCAGGTTGACCATGCCGGCCACACCCCAACTTATGCGGGTGGCCCGGCTCACAGCCGCCGGGCTGGCCAGTCGCCTGGGCTTCTCCTTCGACGAGATCGAGGACGTCAAGATCGCCGTCGACGAGCTCTGCTTTGCCCTGGTGGGCACCAAGGGTCGGGAGGGCAGCCTCACCCTGGTCTACTGGCTCCAGCCCGACCGCCTCGTCATCGAGGGCACCGGCGACTTCGGCGGTACCAGTGCTGGTGCCGACGGCAACGCCGTCACCAGCGAGCTCTCGGCGCGCATCCTGTCGGCCGTGGTCGACGAGCACCAGGTGGACAATCGCGACGGCACGATCAGCTTCCGGCTCGTGAAGCGGCGGACGGCGACGGCGTGATCCTCGACCGCAACGACAAGGAGGCCCTGAACCGGACCTTCGCGGAGTTCGCCGCCACCCGCCGCCCCGAGCTACGCGACCAGCTCATCGAGGCTCACCTCGGCCTGGCCGAGTACCTGGCTCGCCGCTTCGCCAACCGGGGTGAGCCCCTCGACGACCTCGTGCAGGTGGCTTCGCTCGGCCTGGTCAAGGCCGTCGAGCGCTTCGACCCCGGCCGGGGTCTGGAGTTCACCACCTTCGCCACGCCCACCATCGTGGGTGAGCTCAAGCGCCACTTCCGGGACAAGGGCTGGGCCGTTCGGGTCCCTCGGCGGGTCCAGGAGCTGCACTTGCGGGTCACCGGCGTGATCGACGATCTCCAGCTCGAGCTGGGTCGATCTCCCACCGTCGCCGAGATCGCCGTGCGGTCAGGCACCAGCCAGGACGAGGTGATCGAGGCGGTCGACGCCGGTTCGGCCTACCGCTCGGCGTCGCTCGACGCCGGCCGGGGAGACGACGACGAGAGCCCGGGCCTCATCGGCCAGCTCGGCGAGCTCGATCCCGGGCTGGCCCGGGCCGAGAGCCGGGCCGGGTTGAACCCCCTGCTGGCGCAGCTCCCCGAGCGGGAGCAGCTCATGCTCTTCCTGCGTTTCTACGAGGGCAAGACCCAGTCGGAGATCGCTCAGCGCCTGGGCATCAGCCAGATGCACGTGTCGCGCCTGCTCTCGCGCAGCTTGGAGCGCCTCCGGGAGCTGGCCGACGCCTGATGGCGTAGGCACGGAGGGTGCTGCCGGAAGGACGGCTGCCCCCGCCGCGAGGCGGCGGTGAGGCACGCTGGCGCCATGGCCGCACCCCACACCCACGCCCGTGATCCCGGTGAAGGCCGGCGGCCCTCGGGAACCCGCAGCCGCCGGCTCCTCGCCGCCCTGCTCGTCCCCTTTCTCGTCGCCACCGCGCTGGGCGTGGTCGCCCTGTGGCCGGGCGGCACGGCCACCGAGACGTCCCCTGAGCTGGGCGCCCCCCGGGAGCTGTTCAACGCCCGGGTGGTGAGCGTCGAGCGGGGGGCGTGCACGGGCACGCCGCCTGAGGCCGGCATCGGCTGCGTCCGGGCTCAGGCCACCCTGCTGGAGGGCCCCGACCAGGGGGAGACCATCGACCTGCCCGAGCAGTCCGACGTCGGGGGGGCGATCCGCCTGGAGATCGGCGACACGCTCGTCCTCGGCTACTTCCCGGGTGCGGGCGAGGGCTTCGAGTACTCCTTCGCCGACCGCCAACGCCTGGGTCCGCTGTTCCTGTTGGCCGGGATCTTCGTGGCTGCCGTGGTCGGTCTGGGCCGCTGGCAGGGCCTGCGGGCGCTGCTGGGCCTGGGCGTGAGCCTGCTCGTGCTGAGCGCCTTCGTGCTCCCGGCCATCCTCGAGGGCACCAACCCCCTGGCCGTGGCCCTGGTGGGCTCAGCGCTCATCGCCGTGGTGGCCCTCTACCTGGCCCATGGCGTCAACGCCTGGACGACGACGGCCCTGGTCGGCACCCTGTCAAGCCTGGCTGTGGTCGGGGTGCTCGGATCGGTCTTCGTCGGCGCCGCCCAGTTCAGCGGCCTGGCCGACGAGGAGGCCACGTTCCTCCAGATCACGGCCGGCCAGGTCGACCTGCGAGGACTCCTGTTGGGCGGGATCGTCATCGGCGCCCTCGGGGTGCTCGACGATGTCACCGTGACCCAGGTGTCGGCGGTGTGGGAGCTGCACGCGGCCAATCCCAACGTCGGGCGCTGGGCGCTGTACCGCTCGGCCATACGCATCGGACGCGACCACATCGCCTCCACGGTGAACACCCTGGTCCTGGCCTACGCCGGGGCGTCCCTGCCGCTGTTCCTGCTCTTCACCCAGGCCGACCAGGGCCTGCTCGACGTGATCAACGGGGAGTCGGTGGCGGTGGAGGTAGTACGGGCCCTGGTGGGCAGCGTGGGCCTGGTCGCCTCGGTCCCCCTGACCACGGCGCTGGCCGTAGCCGTGGTGGGGGCCGAGCCGGCGGAGCCACGGGCCGGGCCGCCGCCGGCCACCCGGTCGAACGATCCTCGCCGGTCCCGCTCACGGCGCGAGGCCCGCTTCTGGGAGGAGGAGGGACCGGGGTAGCGCGCTCAGCGCCCGGTGGAGCCGAAGCCTCCCGTCCCCCGGGTGGATGGGGGCAGGGTGTCGACCACCGAGAAGGCCACGTGGGCCACCTGCTGGACGACGAGCTGGGCGATGCGGTCGCCCCGGTGCACCTCGTAGTCGATGTCGGGGTCGGTGTTGACCAGCAACACCCGCAGCTCGTCGCGGTAGCCGGCGTCGATCAGCCCGGGGGTGTTGAGGCAGGTGACACCGTGGCGCTGCGCCAGGCCGCTGCGGGGTTGCACGAACCCCGCCCATCCCTCGGGCAGGGCCAGGGCCACGCCGGTAGCCACCAGGGCCCGCCCGCCCCCGGCTCGGAGCACGACCCCCTTGCGGGCCACCAGATCGAGACCGGCATCGCCGACCCGGGCGTAGCGGGGCAGAGGCAGGTCGGGGTCGAGGCGTACCACCGGGACGTCGAGCACCGCCGCAGCGTACGATCCCCCGGTGCTCGTGTGGATGGACCTGGAGATGACCGGCCTGGACCCGGG
>JALZNY010000194.1 GCA_030857525.1 Actinomycetota bacterium | reverse complement strand
GTGCTGGGACAGGCCGGTCCCGAGATCCTGGCCTGGGTGGCGGCTCGGGTGGCGGGCGAGGATCCGGCCTCGACCTGTGGGTGAGGATCGCGAAGGGCCGGGACGGCGCGCCTCGCGGCTGACCCTCGCCGCGTTCATGATCGGTGCCGGAGCGCTGCACTTCGTCATCCCGTCGTCCTACGCACGCATCGTCCCCCGGGTCGTGGGGACCGATGGCGCCCGAGCGCTGGTGCTGGTGAGCGGGGCGGCCGAGATCCTCGTCGGGGTGTTGCTGGTCGTCCCCCGCACCCGCAGGCTCGGGGCCGCCTTGACAGCCGGGCTCTTGGTGGCGGTGTTCCCCGCCAACGTGCGGATGGCCCTCGACGGTGGCATCCCCGGCGAGGGCTTCCCCCTCGGATCGCCGGTGGTGGCCTGGTTGCGCCTGCCCCTCCAGGTCCCGCTGGTGTGGTGGGCCCTGGTACACGCCCGCCGCCCGTAGGAGACTGCCCTCGTGCTGGTGCGAGTTCGCTCGTTGTTCGAGTCCTTCCGGGACAGCCTCTTCTTCCTCCCTGCGCTGTTCGTGGTGGCCGCCGTGCTGGCGGCCCAGGCCATGCTCGAGGTCGACTCCCGGGTCACCCTGGACTCGGTGCCGAGCTTCCTGCGCTTCACCGTCGACAGCGCCCGGGAGTTGCTCAGCACCGTGGCCGGCGCCACCATCACCGTGACCGGCATCGTCTTCGCCCTCACCGCGCTCAGCGTCCAGCTGGCGTCCAGCCAGTTCTCCCCTCGGGTGGTGCGAGGGTTCCTGCGCGATCGCTTCGCGCAGGCCGCCATCGGCTTCATGTCGGCCACCTTCACCTACTCCCTGGTCGTCCTGCGGGCGGTACGGACCCCTGACGCTGACGGAACCTCGTCGGTGGTGCCCAACCTCTCGGCCGGACTCGCCCTGGTCCTGGCGGTGGGGGTGGTGCTCGTCATCCTGGCCTACGTCAACCACACCGCCCAGTCCCTCCAGGCCACCCAGCTGATCGGCCATATCACCGAAAGCACCGTCGCCCTGGTGCGCAAGCGGTTTGCGGACGCTGGCGCGAGCGAGGACCAGTCCGCCGGGCCTCACCCTCCAGGGCCGGGTACCCGGGTGGCGGCACCGCGCAGTGGGTGGCTGCAGCAGGTCAGCGAGACCTCCTTGCTGGACGTCCTGCCTCCTGGTGGCCAGGTTCGCGTCGATCTGCGGGTGGGCTCCTTCGTGCATGCCGGCAAGCGCCTGTGCACGGTGTGGGGCAGCGAGAAGGATGATTCGAACGCCCGAGACGAGCGGTTCCGAGAAGCGTTCGCCATCGGCAAGGTGCGCACCATGCAACAAGACGTTGCCTTCGGCATCCGCCAGCTCGTCGATGTCGCCCTCCGGGCGCTGTCGACCGGGATCAACGACGCCACCACGGCCTACGAGTGCATCGTGCACCTGGGCGAGGTGCTTTACGAGATCCTGCGCCGGGACCCTCCGCCGGCGGTCCGCCATGGCGAGGACCGGCGCTGTGTGCTGCGGCCCCATGAGCTCACCCACGCCGACTACGTCGACCGGGCCTTTGACCAGATCCGGACCAACGTCGCCCCCATGCCCGATCTGTGCGTCGCCCTCCTGCGGACGTTGGGAAGCTTGGCCGCCGAGCTGGACGACCTGGGCCTCGGCGACCGTGTCGAGCCCCTGCGTCGCCAAGCCCGGTTGGTGCTCGCCGGCGCCGTGGCCGAAGATCCGCTCCCCGAGGACCTGGAGCCCGTCCGTCGGGCGGCCGCCGACATCGGCGTCGCTCTCCTGCCCCCGCGAGCACCCGGCTAGAGGAAACTGGTGTGAAACGAACCGCACGCATCAGCGCCGGCGTCGACGGCGGCGTAGGGCCAGGAGGCCGCCTCCCACGGTCAGGGCGACGGCGCCCCCCACCTGCAGCGGGCGCGGGAGCGCGAAGGTGTCGTCGCCGTCGCTCCTGCTTCCCGGTGCTGGAGAAGGGGCGGGCAGGGGGGCGGGGAGAGGCCGAGTGGCGAGGGGGCCGGCGGCTGACCGCAGCTGGGGATCACCGGCCACCACCGTCCACGAGGCGGCGTGGTATTCGTTGCCCGTCGGGCTGTCGACACCGTCGAGGTGCCACCAGTCGGCCTGGACCCGCTCGGGGCTGACGCCGACCACCACGTAGCCGTGGCGCTGGATCTCGGTCCAGCGCACGTGGGAGAGCTGGTCCTGGACGACGGTGGTCAGTCCTCGGGCCACCAGGTCGGAGTCGGGACCCACGATCTGGGCGAAGGTGGCGGAGGTCACGCTGGGGGTGACCAGCTCCACCGCCACCGACGGCCCCCCGGGTTCGGCTCGGGCCGGGACGTCGAAGGCCCACGAGGAGTGGATGTCGCCGGTGAGCACGACCACGGGACCCACGTCGTCGCCGGCCATGGCCTCGAGCAGGCGCCGTTGAGCGGCCGGGTAGCCGTCCCACTGGTCGGGGTTCATCACCGCCCCGGCCACCACCATCCCGAGCGGCTTGGCGACCTGGCCGAGGGTCGGGGGCAGCTCGTAGAGCAGCGGAGAGAGCACCACCTGGTTGGCCAGGATGCGCCACGCTCCCGGCACCGTTCGCAGGCGCTCGGCCAGCCACCTCTCCTGGGCGTCCGACATGATGCGACGGTCGGGGTCGGCTAGGGCGGCGGCGGGATCGGCCAGGTAGGGGCCGACCTGGCGGTCGCGCCCGTCGTGGCGGGTGTCGAGGAGGACCAGCTCGCCGTTGGCGCCGAGGGGGAGCGAGCGCCAGATGCGCTCGGGAGCGGCCGGATCAGGCCTACGCAGCGGGGTCCATTCGAGGTAGGCCCGCAGGGCGGCGGCCCGGCGTTGCTCCCAGGGCCCCTGGGTGGCGGGCCGGTGCCCGTCGGCGCCACCTTCCCAGGCGTTGCTCGCCACCTCGTGGTCGTCCCACACCGCCGCCAGCGCCACCCGCTGGAGCAGCACCTGCAGGTCGGGGTCGGTGTGGTACTGGGCGTGGCGCCGGCGGTAGTCGGCCAGGGTCACCGGCTCCGTCGGCGGATCGTGGGGACGGACGCGCGCTCCCGCGTCGGTCTCATAGATGACGTCCCCGAGGTGGACGACCAGGTCGAGGTCGCGTTCGGCCAGGTGGCGGTAGGCGGCGAAGTACCCCGCGGCGTAGGAGGCGCAGGACACCACGCCGAGCCGGAGCTCACGGGCATCGTCGGTGGCAGGGGCAGTGCGGGTGCGCCCGGTGGGGGAGCGCTGCCCGAGGGCCTCGAAGTCGTACCACCAGGTGGCGGCTGGTCCCAGCCCGCCCACGTCGACGTGGATGGTCCAGTCGGCCTCGGCGCTCGCCCTGGTATCGCCCTGGGTCACGACCTGGCGAAGGTCGGGGTCAGACGCGATCCTCCAGCGCACGGCGACGTCGTCGCCCGCCTCGCTCCCGGAGATCCGGGTCCACAGCACCACCCGATCGGTGGTCGGATCGCCGCTGGCCACGCCGTGGCGGAATGCCAGATCCTCCTCGCTGGTCAGCGCCAGGGGAGGGCGACGGGCCACGAGCAAGCCGACGACCAAGGGAAGCCGTCGAAGCAGATCACGCCGGTGGATCACTCCGTCATCATGGGGTGGCGGTGAGGGTCAGGCGGTGTGGCTGGACAGGCGTAGGCGCCGTCGCCCACCAGGGAATGCTCGGGCCAGCGCCCCGGGGTGGCGAGGAGGGCCCGGGGGTAGTCCTCGAACAGCCACCGGGCGAAGTGGCGACGAGACCAGGCGGTGGTCCCGGCCAGCCGTAGCCCCACTCGCACCCCCTTGCGGTGACGTAGGGCCACGGCCATGGCACGCGACACGGCCATGTCGGCCAGCAACTCCCGCTGCACCGAGGCGCGGTAGCGGGCGGCGGCGCCGGCGGGGTCGAAGGGGCCGGCACCGAGGACGGCCCGGGCGGCCAGGGTGCCGGTGAGCAGCGCCTGGGCGATCCCCTCGCCTGTGAGCGGATCACAGGCGGCGGCCGCGTCGCCGGCGAAGAGCGCTCGTCCTCC
>JALZNY010000193.1 GCA_030857525.1 Actinomycetota bacterium | reverse complement strand
CGTTGCGTAGCAGGTCGATGAGGGGCTTCACCGAGTCCATGCTGAGGGCGAAGCCGATGTTCTCGGCCCCGCCGGCGACGGCGGTGTTGACCCCGATGACCTCCCCGAAGGCGTTGACGAGCGGCCCACCCGAGTTTCCCGGGTTGATCGCCGCGTCGGTCTGGATGAGGCTCTCCAGGGTCTCCCCGTTGGGCTCGGTGATGATGCGGTTGAGCGCCGAGACGATGCCGGTGGTGACGGTCGGGCTGGCGCCCAGGTTCAAGGCGTTTCCCACCGCCACCACGTCGTCGCCCACCTGCATGGCCGAGCTCTCGCCCAACGTGACCGTCTCCAGGCCGGCCACGTCGCGCGCCTGGACCAGGGCCACGTCGGATGAGGGAAGGCTGCCCACCAGGTCGGCGGGGACCTCCCGCCCGTCGGCCATCCCCACCGTGATGGTGGCGGCGCAGGCCACCACATGGGCGTTGGTGAGCACGAGCCCGTCGGGCTCGATCACCATTCCGCTACCGGCCCCCACCGCCTGCTGGCAGCCCGGGCCCAACGCCGCCGTCTCCACCCTGATCGACACCACACCGGGCTGGACGGCGTTGATCACGCCCTGGATGTCGAGCTCCTCGCCATCGAGCTGCAGGGGAGGACGGTCGAAGCCGGAGCTGGCGCCCCCGTCCCCGCCGTCGACCAGCCCCGACGCCACTACGGCGACGAGCACCAGGATGGCTGCCATCGCCCCGGCGATGCCACCGGCCAGGGCGCTTCGCCAGCCCCGCCCACCGGAGCTGACCGTGGTAGGTGGCTGTGGTGGGGGAGGTGGGAGCAGGAATCCGCCGGGGGGCCCGGGGGCATCGGTGGGAGGCGAGGACGGGGCGTCGAGCCACGGAGGTCGGGTAGGCGCCTCGGCCCCCACCGCAGCCCAGGGCCGGCCGGCTTCCCCCTGGCCCTCGCCACTGCGCTGCTGGAGGCTGTCGTCGCTCATGGTCATCTACTCCCGAAGGATCGTTGTCGTGGACGAATGTCGCAAGGCCTACCCGCGGGCGCGGGATCGCTCCCGCCGGGAAAGCGACAGGTTCGGGGAACCAAATCGGCGTCGGCTCCGTAGAGGGAGTGGCGGGCGACTGGAGGCGTGATGGATACCTCGTGGATGGCGAAGGGAAACTGCCGGGACGAACCCCCGTCCCGCTTCTTCCCGAGTGACGGTGTGGGCGTCGAGGTGGCTCGGCGGATCTGCGCCACCTGTCCGGTCAAGGACCCGTGCTTGGAGTACGCCCTCGACCAGCGGGTCGACCACGGCGTGTGGGGAGGGGCGTCGGAACGGGAGCGGCGCCGCATCCTCAAGCGCCGGCGCACAGCGGAGGCGTCGCCCGCCAGCGGGGCCCGATCGAACGACTCGGCGTCGACCGATCGAGCCGAGGCGCATACCGCCATCACGGGCTGAGGACCTCCAGCACCCGGGCGCCGGCGTGGCCCAGGCGCTCGGCCATCGACAGCGGTCGGGCCCCGGGGACCGAGCCGGCGGCGTCGGTGACCGCCTCACCGGGCTCGTCGCCGATCACGGTGATCACCAGCCCTTCGCGCTGAAAGACGACCACCCGCCCGTCGAGCTCGTCGCTCTCCCAGCGCCAGCCGGCCCCGCCACCGACATCGATGGGCCGCGCCAGCGCCGGGAGGGAGGCGACGTCGAGCTCGCCGGGCGCCTCGAAGACCGACAACCCGTAGCGGCCCGATCGGTAGACGAGCTGCAGCCCCTCAGGGTGGGTGAAGGCATCGACCAACCGGTAGTCACCGTCGAGGCGGGCCGGGGCCAGGAACGGCGCAGGCAGGTCGTGGGAATCGCGCCGGGGCGCGGTCGTGGCCGGGACGGGCTGGTCGGTCTGCAACGGATCTGCACCACCGTCGACTGCGGCGAGGCTGCCCCCGGCCGAGAGCGCGGACAACGACGCCACGTGGCGACCGATGGCGGTGTCCACGGCCGGCAGGTAGGAGCTGGGCTCGGCGCCCACGACGGTCAGGGCGAACACGGCCACGGCTGCGGCCACGGCGGCCACCGAGGCGGCGCCGGTCCGCCCGCGACGGCGCCGGTCGAGGGTCAGGACCGGCGCCAGGCCGTCGAGGCCGTCGCCGTCGCCGTCGCCGTCGCCATCGCCGTCGGGCCGGGGCGTCCCGTCGCCAACCTCGGCGTTCACCCGGGTCACCGCCAGATCGACGAAGCCGGGGGGCGGCTCGACCGGCGGCAGGCTACGCAGCGACCAGCGAGCGGCTCGGACCCAGGCCAGCTCCTCGGCACAGGCCGGACAGATGCGCAGGTGGGCCTGGACCTCCTGTGCCGCCGCCATCGCCAACTCACCGTCGAGCAGAGCGGACAGCTCAGCCCCGGGGTGCTCGGCGAGGCGCCCGTCTCCCATGGGGTCTCCCGTCATCCCAGACGCTCCAGACGCTCCCGCAAGGCACGGCGACCTCGGTGGATCCGGCTGCGCACGGTACCCACCGGAACCCCTATCTGGTCGGCGATCTCGTCGTAGCGCAGGCCCACCACATCGCACAGGACGACGGCGACCCGGAAGTCCTCAGGCAGGGCCGCCAGCGCGGCCTGGATCTCCTCGGGCAGGGTCGTGGCCGCCAACGTGGCTTCCACATCCTCGGACGAGGCCATGAGCGGGTCGTTGTCGTCCGGCAGCGCTTCGCTGCGCCGGCGACCCTGCCGGCGCACCTCATCGATGAAGGCGTTGGTGGTGATCCGGCTCAACCAGCCCTCCAAGGAGCCCGGTCGGTAACCGGCCAGGCCGCGGCGGACCCTGAGCAACACCTCTTGGACCAGATCCTGGGCATCGGCGTGGTTCCCTGTCAGTCGGTACGCCACGGTGTAGAGGAAGCGCCCGTGCTCACGGGCGATCTCCTCCCACGTGGGTGCTACAGGGGGAACGTCGGTCGGGCGCAGTCAGTTCCCAGTGCTCGACACGACCGGCGACCGGGCGCTACGCGGTGGGGCTGTCCTTGTGCGCCTCGCTCTTGTGCGCCTCGGAGCGCTGCTCGACGGCACGAGCCTGCTCCTCGCGCTCGGCCTCTGTGGTTCCCTGCTTGAACTCACGTTGGGCCTGGCCGAGCGATCGTGCCAGCTTGGGCAGCTTGGCGCCACCGAAGACCAGCAGGATGATGACCAGGACGATGAGGAGTTCAGGTGCTCCAAGACTGCCCATGAGCGCGAGCATACCGACCGCTCGGACCGCCGCGGTGTTGATCTGCGTCGTCAACGTGAGCGAGGGTCGGCGGGTCGACGAGGTGAGCGCCCTGGCCGACGCCGCCGGGCCCGACCTGCTCGACGTCCACCACGACGCCGACCACAACCGCTGCGTCCTCACCCTCGTGGGCGAAAAGGCCGTGCGGGCAGTGAGCCGGCGGGCGGTCGAGCGCCTCGACCTGCGGGGCCATACCGGCGCCCACCCCCGCATGGGCGTCGTCGATGTGGTGCCCTTCGTCCCCCTCGGCCCCGCCTCCCTGGCCGACGCCGCCAGGGCCCGGGACCGCTTCAGCCGCTGGCTGGGCGAGGAGTTGGACGTTCCCTCCTTCGCCTACGGCCACCGATCGGGGTCCGGCTCGGGCCCCCTGAGCCTGCCCGAGGTCCGCCGGCGGGCCTTCGTCGACCTCGAGCCGGTGGCCGGGCCGGCCGCCCCCCATCCCAGCGCCGGGGCCACGGCCGTGGGCGCCCGAGGAGTCCTGGTGGCCTACAACCTGTGGCTGGCCAGCGGCGACGTGGCCCTGGCCCGGACCCTGGCCCGCTCACTGCGTAGCCCGGCCGTACGGGCTCTCGGCCTGGTCGTGGGCGACGCCGTGCAGGTCTCGTGCAACCTCCTGGACCCGGTGGTCGTAGGTCCCGCCGCCGTGTACGACGCCGTCGCCGCCCGGACGCCAGTCGTGCGGACCGAGTTGGTGGGACTGGCCCCTGCGGCCATGGTGGCCGGCGTCCCGGCCGAGCGGTGGGCCGAGCTCGATCTGTCGCCCGGGCGAACCTTCGAGTCGCGCCTGGCCAGGTGGGCCGCT
>JALZNY010000192.1 GCA_030857525.1 Actinomycetota bacterium | reverse complement strand
GAGGCCGGCGGCGCCGCCGGCCCACACTGCGGCCACGCCGGCGGCGCCCCACCAGAAACCAGGGCGGCTCAGGTACCAGCCAGCCGGTCCCACCAACGCGTCCGGGTCGAGGTGGACGTCCAGGTCAACCGAACGGGTGCCGGCGCCGGCGAGCGCCGGCGTGACCCACTCGCCGGCCGGGTGCGGTGTGACGCCGCCCTGGCCGAGGTCGACGCAGGCCAGCATCACCTCGTGATCCAGGCGGGCGGTGACCAGGGCCCGGTCGACGAGACAGGCGCCGCTGCACCACCGTTTGGTGCCGTGCAGCCGCCATCCGGCCCCTTCCCGCTCGAGTGTGACCTCCCCGTCGGGAGGATCCGACGCCCACACCCCGAACACACAAGGCGAACCGTCCAGCTCGGTCAGGTCGTGGCGGTCGGCCTCACCGAGGATGGCGTGCCCGTCGGCGTGGGCCTCGCCCAGCCGCCCCAACGCCAGGTCGACCGAGCCGAGATCCCACAGGGCATGGAACCGTTCGGCCGTGCGGCCCTGGCCGGGCAGCGGAAGTCCCGCCAGTGCCGCAGATCGGTGCCGCAGTTCACCGACGGGGTCGTTGCCCACCGTCACCGGTGCCACCAGTCGAGGCGCAGCTCGGATTGGCGGTAGGCGCCGCCGGGGGGGCCGAGCACCGCGGCGAGGTCGTCGTGCACGTCCTCGCCATGGCGCGGATGATCCGGACTGTGGCCGAGCCAGTGGACGGCCAGCACCGTGCCGCCCGGTTCGAGCCCCTGTACGGCTCGCTCGATGATCCCGGTCCAGGTGGCGGCATCGAAGTAGTACCCGAGCTCGCTGAGGACGACCAGGTCAGCGGACGCGTCGGGCCAGTGCTCGGGAAGAGAGGCCGTGGTCAGCTCGACGTTGCTCAGGCCGGCCAGCCGGTCGGCGGCCATGGCCACCACCGTCGGCGACCCGTCGAAGGCGGTCACGAGCTCGCAGCGGGTGGCGAGTCGAGCCGTCAGCTCGCCCGTGGCGCACGCCGGCTCGACGCAGTGGCGGTAGCGGCGCTGGGGGAGGAGGGCCACCGTGAGGTCGTAGCGCCGCTGTTCATAGGCCGAACCGGCGAAGTCCCACGGGTCGCCCTCGGCGGCGTAGCGGCGGTCGAACCACCCAGGATCTACCCGCACGGCACCAACACCTCGAACGGGCGCAGGTGATGGGCGAGGAACCCGGGCGGCACGATCGGTGGACCCAGGAGATCGGTGACCTGGGTGCGGTAGGCGGCGAGTGCCCTCCGTTTGGCGGCCAGGTCGGCGGGCGCTACCGGGACCCGCTCGGCGCGCTGGTGGAGGACGCCGCCTCGCGGTTCGTGGTGCCAGGCCCAGACCGGGTACCACCAACCCGCGACCCCGCACCCCGTGGCCGCCTGCTGGGCCGCGATGCCTGCAGCTCGGTGATCCGGGTGTCCGTCGCCCGGCCACGTGGAGAGCACCACGTCGCCGACCGTCACCCGGGCGGCGATCGCCGCCGCCAGCCCGTCGATGTCGCCGGCCAGTCGGCCGTCGGCCCACCCGAGCCGCTCGGCCCGGCCCGGCGCCAAGCCCAGACAGGCCAGAGCCTCGGTGGCCTCAGCGGCACGGCATTCCCTCAGCCTGAGGACGTCGGCATGGGAGGCCTCTCCATCGGTGAGGAACAGCACGCGCACCCGGGCGCCCTGGCGGGTCAGGCCGGCGATGGTCGCCCCCACCCCGATCGTCTCGTCGTCCGGGTGGGGAGCGACGACCAGCACCGACCGCCAGGCGGTCGACAACTCGGGCCGGGCCGCGAGGGCCTCCCGCCAGGTCGCCTCATCGGTGCGGCTCGGCGACGCCGGGTCCCACGCCGCCCGCACCGGACCCTCCCCCAGGAGCTCTGCGGCTGGTCCAGGGCCGGCCGGGAGCGGCGAAGCCCCCATTGCCCCATGCTGGGTCCCAGGCGGTAGACACCTCTGGTGACCAACGCTCACCAACCGACATGGTCGGTGGTCGTTGTCATACCGGCCCACGACGAAGCGGTCCTGCTCCCGTCCTGCCTCGCCTCTCTCGCACTCGCCGCCGACGCAGTGGCGGAGCGGGCCGTGGTGCTCACCGTCGTGGTGGCCGACAGCTGCACGGACATCACCGAGGCCATCGCCAGAGCCTACGACGCCGAGGTGGTCCAGGTCGCCTACCGCAACGTCGGCGCCGCCCGGGCCGCGGGGGTCACCATCGGCCTTGGCGCCCTCGGGGAGTGGCCCCCGTCTCGCACCTGGCTCGCCTCGACCGACGCCGACACCGTCGTACCCAGCGACTGGCTGGCCCGCCAACTCGATCTGGCCGACACCGGGGTCACTGCCGTCGCCGGTGTCGTCAGGGTCGATTCCTTCAGCGACCACCCAACCGGCACCGCAACGGCGTTCGACGCGCGCTACCCCGGCCAATCGCACCTCGGCCACTCCCACGTTCACGGGGCCAACATCGGAGCACGGGCCGACGCCTACCAGCGGGCCGGAGGATGGGGAAAACTCCACCTGGCCGAAGACCACGACCTGTGGCGCCGCCTCCGGGAAGTCGGCGAACGGTGTCTGGCCACCACGAACCTGTGGGTCACGACCAGCGGCCGGGCCCTCGGTCGAGCTGACGGCGGGTTCGCTGACCTCCTGACCGGACTCGTCACAGGCCTGAAGCCCCCGTGGGATATGATCGGTGATCATGTCGATGACGGACCCGCCGCTGGTCACCGAGCCGCCGCGGGGGCACGTGCGCCTCTACTACCAGGGCCCGATCGCGCCGCACTGGGAGGTGCAGTCCGAGTTCGGCGACCGGGCCATGATCGAGGAGTTCCGCTCCCGGGCGTTGGCCCGTCTCGAGCTCATCCCGCCCCACGATCCGCAGTTCCGCCGCAACC
The DNA here is from genome assembly GCA_030857525.1 of Actinomycetota bacterium. Lineage (GTDB taxonomy): Bacteria > Actinomycetota > Acidimicrobiia > Acidimicrobiales > CADCSY01 > JADDRA01. The sequence continues at coordinate 1,145 of JALZNY010000192.1, read as the reverse complement.
GCGAGCGGGTCGCCCGTGACGCCGAGCGCGAGAACCTGCATCTCGAGTGGGACCTCGGCCTGCCCGACGACGCCATCCCCTCCACCGCCCGCTGACCGCGAGCGCCCCCGTTCGTCACCTGTCGGCCGCCCGTTGTTCACGGACGCCATCTACCCTGCCACGGTGGATCCGGTGACGACGTGGACGTGACGGCCCGCGTCGTCGACGGCGGCGGCCAGAGAACTGACGAGCGCCTGCTCAACCGCGAGATGAGCTGGCTCGACTTCAACGCCCGGGTGCTGGCCCTGGCCGCCGACGAGCGGGTGCCGTTGCTCGAGCGGGTGAAGTTCCTCGCCATCTTCAGCCAGAACCTCGACGAGTTCTTCCAGGTGCGGGTGGCGGGCCTGAAGGACCAGCTCGCCGCCGGCCTGTCCGCCACCACGCCCGACGGGCGTACCGCCGCCCAGCAGCTGGGCGCCATCCGCGAGCGGGCGCTCGCCCTGGTGGCCGAGCAGGAACGCATCTTCCTCGTCGAGGTGGTGCCGGCGTTGGCCGCTGCCGGGATCGTGTTCTCGTCGTGGTCCGAGCTCGACGACGACGACGTGAAGCACCTCGAGCAGGTGTTCGAGGCGCGCATCTTCCCGGTGCTGACGCCGTTGGCGGTCGACCCCAGCCACCCGTTCCCCTACATCTCGCACATGTCGATCAGCCTGGGCGTCCTGGTGCGCGACCCGGTGGTCGACGAGCGGCGCTTCGCCCGCCTCAAGCTGCCCACCAACCTCCCCCGGTTCGTGGTGATGCCCGACGGCGAGCGATTCGTCCCGCTCGAGCAGGTCATCGCCGCCCACCTCGACCAACTCTTCCCCGGCATGGAGGTGGTCGACCACTTCGCCTTCCGGGTCACCCGCAACGCCGATCTCACCCTCGAGGAGGAGGAAGCCGACGACCTCCTCGCCGCGGTGGAGATGGAGCTCCGCCGGCGTCGGTTCCGCCGGGCGGTGCGCCTCGAGATCGACTCCACGGCCGACGAGGCCACCCGGTCGCTGCTGCAGCGGGAGCTCGACCTCGAGGACGACGACCTCTACCGCTTCGCCGGGCCCCTGGACCTCGGTGGGCTGTGGGCCGTCCACGATCTCGACCGACCGGATCTCAAGGACCCACCGTTC
>JALZNY010000019.1 GCA_030857525.1 Actinomycetota bacterium | reverse complement strand
CATCCCGCTCACCATCGAGGGCGTTCCACACCAAGGTACCGACCGGGTTCAGCGTGATGAGCTCGGTGCCGGCTACGTCCACCAGAACAGCCCGGCCATCGATCGTCTCGTAGGTGACGTTCGGCGACCGCCGAGGCTTGTGGCTCATCGGTGCTGCTCCTTGTGGCTCTTCAACCTTCCGAGAGGCTAGTCCTGTGGCCTACCCTCGCCTCGGTGGATCCTGAGCACGAAGATCCCGACAGCCGGCGTGCCCCTGAGCTGCTGCGCTGGAGCGAAGTGCTGGCGGGCATCGCCCGGACCGGACTGGGCTTCACCGCCAACCTCTACGAGCGGGAGCGCTTCGAAGAGGTGCTGAAGGTGGCCGCCGAGATGCGGTTGGCGGCCACGAGCCCAGGGGCGGCGATCATCGACGTGGTGCAGGAGTGGATGGCCACCGTCGGCGAGGGGGTGGCCGGCTATGTCACGCCCAAGGCTGCGGTGGGCGCGGTGGTGGGCAACGACGCGGGCGAGATCCTCCTGGTGCAACGGGCCGACTCGGGGGTCTGGCTCTACCCCACGGGCTGGGCCGACGTGGGCTACTCACCGGCCGAGGTGGCGGTCAAGGAGGTGGCCGAGGAGACCGGCATCCTTTGCGTTCCCGAGCGCCTGATCGCCGTGCTCGACGGACTGCGCCTCGGGTTCTCCCGCATCCCGTTGTACTCGTTGGTGTTCCACTGCCGCATGGTCGGAGGCGAGCTCGAGGCGCACCCGCTCGAGTGCGCCGACGTGGGCTGGTTCGCCGAGGATGCCCTGCCCGTACCCATGGCTGGCGCGGCCCGCTGGGCGCCGGCCGCCTTCGCGGCCATCCGGGGTGAGCCCGTCGAGGTCGTTTTCGACGCTCCTCGCCCCCTGAACCCTGGCCCCTCAGCCTGACCTCAGCCGGGAGGGGCGAGCTGGTCGAACAGGGCGTCCACGATCGACACCTGGCGCTCGGTGGCCTCCCACCGGGTACCCACCACCTGGTGGTCGACCAGCCCGGCGGCGTCGGGTGGGATGCCGAGGGCCTGGGTCGTGGCCGCGGCCAGGGGTGCCGGCTCCACCTCCTCGTCATAGGCGCTGAACGCCTCCAGGCCGTCCCAGAGCGCCTCGGGGGGCACCACGGCCTCAGCGGCGCCGGCCACGGCCAGGGCCACGGCGGCGAAGAGCTCATGGGTGGGGATCGCCGGCGGGCGCGAGTAGCCGGCGACGGGGTGAAGGCGCCACTCCAAGGTGAGGCCCGCCGGTCCGTCGTCGCGCAGCCACACCTGTGACCCGTTGACGTAGGCGTCGACTGGTTCACCGAAGCGGCGGTCGAGGGCGAGCACCAACTCCGGGCGAATCCTCCACACGCAGCTGGCCATCAGGTCGGGCACCTCCCGAAGGTAGGGGCTCGGCCCAGGACGGGACCAGCGGACCGGATGACTGGGCGACCGAGCGAGCGGGCGGATGGCTGGGAAGATGGTGTGATGCGGCGCAGGTTGCTCCCTCTTCTGGTCGTAGCCGTCCTGGTGAGCGGGTGCAGCCCGGGTGGCCAGGGGGCGGCACCGGAGCGCGCCAACGAGCCGGGTGCGGCCCCGCCCCTCGCCAGCACGACGACCACGACCGCCGTCTCACCCCTGCCCCTGGGCGCGGGCCAGCCGGCTACCGGGACGTGCCCGGCCGTGCCCACCCAGGCCGCTCCCGACCCCCAGCGCCCTACCTACACCATGTCGGTGCGGGTGGAACCCGACGAGGGGGTGGTGGAGGGCCGCCTCACCGTGCGCTTCGGTCCGGACCTGCCCACCGATCGGTTGGTGTTCCGGCTGTGGCCCAACGGCCCCCGCTCCGCCGCCGCCGGCGCCCGCCTCGAGGCCGGACCGGTGTTCCTCGGCGCCGCCGTGCCCGTGGCCACCGAGTTCCCCGACCCCACCACCTTGGTCGTGCCCCTCGACCCGCCCCTGGCCCCCGGCGACGAGATCGAAGCCACCGTGGCCTGGCGCTTGACGTTGCCGGGCCCGTCCAACGACCGCCTGGCCCGCCAGGGCGACGCCATCCGCCTGGGGTCGTTCTTCCCCGTCCTGGCCTGGGAGCCGGGCGTGGGGTGGGCCACCGACCCCGCCACCTCGGGCTTCGCCGAGGCGTCCACCTCTCCCGTCGCCGACTTCTCGTACTCGGTGTCGGTGCCCGAGGGGCTCGACGTGCTGGCCTCGGGCGTCCAGGACGCCAGCCGGTGGCGAGCGGTGGCCGTGCGCGACGTCGCCGTCTCCATCGGACGCTTTCGCACCGCCGAAGCGCAGGCGCAGGCCCCGGGTCCGGTGGCGGTCACGGTCGGAGTCCACGAGGGGCTCGACGACGACCCCGAGGCCTATCTCACCCGCGTGGTGGAGGCCCTGGAGGACTTCTCCCGCCGCTTCGGGCCCTACCCCTACCCCACCTACTCCCTGGCCCTGACGCCCGGGCTCTCCGGTGGCATCGAGTACCCGGGACACGTCATGCAAGGCCCCGACACCTTCGCAGGCACCACCTCGCACGAGGTGGGCCACATGTGGTTCTACTCGCTGGTGGGCAACAACCAGGGGGCCGATCCGTGGCTGGACGAAGGCCTGGCCACCTGGGCCGAGGCCCGCTTCGAGGACAGCCTCGACGACGTGGTCGCCCGCTCGATCCCCTCCGCCGGGCGCAACCAGGTGGGCCAGCCCATGGCGTTCTGGGAGAGCCGCCAGAGTGCCTACTACCGCAGCGTGTACGTGCAGGGGGCCCAGGCGCTGGCCGCCCTGGGCGACCCCGACGGGGTCGACTGCGCCCTGCGCATCTACGCCGCCTCCCAGGCCTTCACCGTGGCCCGCCCCGAGGATCTGCTGGCGGCGCTGCGACTGCGCTTCCCCGACGCCGAGACCACCCTCACCCGCTTCGGCGCCCTGCCGTAGCGGATCGGCCCAGCGCTAGGCGCCTGGCGTAGCCACGGGGACCACGCCGCAGGCGATCCGAGCTCCGGCGTCTCCGGTGCTGGTGGTCATCTCGTCGGGGCCGGGCTGGCCCGACTCCGCCGATGTGTAGCGGTCGGGGATGTTGGCGAAGTTGTCGGACCCGGCGTGGACCATCACCGCGGCCCCGTCGCCTTCGGTCAGCTCCTCGACGGTGAAGGTGTCGAGGTCGACGGTCAGGTGAGCAGTTCCGTCCTCTTTGACGTAGAGGCTGGGCATGTCGCCGTCGTGGTCGCCGTGGGTGCCCCCCTCGCCCACGTAGTGGCCGGTGGCGGTGGTGAAGGGGCCGTCGGGGGCATCAGCCTCACAGAGCCCCACGTCGTGTACGTGGAAGCCGTGCCACCCCGGCGGGAGCCCTTCGAGGCGGGCATCGATCCGCACCTCGCCTTCACTTGGTTCAAGCCTGACGGTGCCGACCTCGCTGCCCTCGGCATCGGTCATAGCCACTTCGGGGCCTTCGTCCTCTTCCCTCTCGGGTTCGGGTTCCTCAGCGGCGGGTTCTTCTGGGGCGGGCTGGGTGGTGGCGGCGTCCTCGTCGCTAGTGCAGCTCACCAGGATGAGCACGGCGAGGGTCAGGACGGCCAGGGGAAGAGGCGGTCGGCGCATGTGACACCGTAGCCATGCCTGAACCGGCGTATTCACTCCCGGGGGCGGTTGCGCAGGAAGCGCTCGACCTCCTCGGCCAGCGAGACGGTGGTCACGCCCTCGTCGCCGTCGAAGCGCTGCTCCAGAGTCTGGAGGTAGCCGGCCATCTCCTCGTCGTCGGCCACCACCTCGCTGACCTGGCGCTCGTAGGCCGCCGCGGCGATGTCCAGGTCGGTGGTCATGGCCGGGACCCCGATGAGCTCCGCGGTGTGCTCCACCAGGGCCAAACCTGCCTTGGGAGAAGGGGCGCCGGGCACGTAGGCGGGCACTGCCGCCCACAGCGACGCCGAGGCCAACCCCGCTTGCGCACAGGCCTGGCCGAGCACGCCGACGATGCCGGTGGGACCTTCGTAGGTCGACGGTGTCAGCTGCATGCGGGCCACCACCTCTGGATCGGCGGCCGTGCCCACCACCGAGGTGGGACGGGAGTGGGGCACCTCGGCCAGGAGCGCACCGAGGGTGAGGACCAAGCGGGCGTCGATGGCCCGGGCCACTTCGAGGACCTGGGCGCAGAACGTTCGCCACCGCAGCTGGGGTTCGGTTCCGAGCAGGACGACCACGTCGGTGCCCGAGGAGCGACCCCAGGTGAAGTCGTTGGACGGCCACTCGATGCTGCGATCTCCCTCGTCGCTGAGCTGGACCCGGGGGCGGGTGCAGGTGAAGTCGTAGAACTCCTCGGGGTCGATGCCGGCCAGAGGCTCGGGTGCCCAACGCTCGGCGAGCCACCGAGCGGCGAGGGTGGCGGCGTCGCCGGCGTCGTTCCAGCCCTCGAAGGCGACTATGAGCACCGGTCGATCGAGTTCGGGCCGGTCGCCCTCGGCCCAACGGAGGTGGCTCATGGGTCGAGGGTAGTGACGCCCGAGCACGACCACGACCGTGGCCGGGAGGTGGATTAGCCTCGGGAGAGGTGCCCCGGTCCCCTGAGGCGACGTTCCCTGAGACGTTGCCCGCTCCCCTGCGCGAGGTCCTCGAGGCGGTGCGGCCCCGGCTGCGGGGCCGGCTGCATCAGGTTGCGTTCTTCTTGAGCATCCCCGCCGGCATCGTCATCGTCGCCGTCGCCCAGGGCCCCACCGCCCGCATCGGCGCCGCCGTCTACGCCCTCAGCCTGACCGCCCTGTTCGCCACCAGCGCCGCCTACCACCGCTCGGCGCAGTCGATCCGGGCCCGCCTGTGGATGCGCCGGCTCGACCACGCCATGATCTTCGTGCTGATCGCCGGCTCCTACACCCCCGTCTGCCTGGTGGCTCTCGACGGCGCCTGGCGGGTCGCGTCGCTGTCGGTGGTCTGGGCCGGTGCGCTGGTCGGCGTCGCCCTCAAGCTCTTTCGCCTCGAGGCCATGCGCCTGGGCAACTCGCTGTACATCGTCCTCGGCTGGTCCGTGCTCGTGCTCGTGCCCCAGCTTCGCGGTCGCCCCCTCGTCCTCGGTCTGCTCGGGGCCGGGGGCCTCATCTACACGGTGGGGGCGGTGGTGTTGACCCGGCGTTCTCCCGACCCGCTCCCCGCAGTCTTCGGCTACCACGAGGTGTGGCACTGCCTGGTGGTCGTCGCCTGCGCCTGCCACTACGCCATGATCCTGCTGCTGGTGCGCTCGGCCTAGGCACGTGCCACGGCGCGGCTCCTAAGCTCCCGCCGACCGACGTCACCACGATCACGAGGAGTTCGGTGAACATCCCAGCACCGTCGCGCCGGCGCACCGTCGCCGATCTGATGAGCACCCCGGTGGTCACTGCGCTGCCCGACGAGACGATGGCCGAGGTCGCCGTCCGCATGGAGAAGGAGCGGGTGAGCTGCGTGGTGGTGGTCGAGGGCGAGCAGGCGCTCGGCATCGTGACCGAGCGTGACATCGTCCGCTTCGCCGCCTCGGGTATCGCCGCGGGCACGGACCCGGTGTCGAACTGGATGACCGGCCAGCCCGACACGGTCGAGCCTGGCTCCGAGATCGGGGCGGCCTTCGCCAGCCTGGCCGAGCGCGGCTACCGCCACATCCCGGTGGTCGACGACGGGCGAGTGGTGGGCGTGGTGTCGATGAGCGACCTGATGAAGGTGGCCCAGATCCAGCCCATGCTCCACCCGGGCGAGGTGGAGGCCCCCAAGGGGTTGGCCGGGGTGATCGTGGCCGACACCGTGATCGGCGATGTACGGGGCCAGGAGGGCTTCTACCACTACCGCCAGTACTCGGCTCGCGAGCTGGCCGACAAGCGCACGCTGGAGGATGTCTGGGTGCTGCTCTTCGACGGGGAGCTGCCCACCGCCGAGGCACGAGCCGCTTTTTCCGACGAGGTTCGCCCTCTGCGTTCCCTGCCCGACCTGGTACGGCCAATGCTTCCCGACATCGCCCGAGCCGGGACTCGCTTCTTGCCCCTCGACGCCCTGCGCTCGGCCGTGTCGGTCACCGCCGCCGCGCTGGGCTTCCGGCCCAGCCTCGACGTCAGCGCTGCGGAGCTGCGGGCCGATGCCGTGCGCCTGTGCGCCCTGGTCCCGACCCTGACGGCGGCCCTGTTCCGCCTGCGTCGCGGTGAGGAGCCGGTGGAGCCCGATCCCGAGCTGACCCATGCCGCCAACTACCTCTGGATGCTCACCGGTGAGCGACCTGAGCCCGAGCACGCCCGGGCCGTCGAGCAGTACCTCATCTCCACCGTCGACCACGGCTTCAACGTCTCGACCTTCACCGCCCGGGTGATCACCTCCACCGGGGCCGATCTGGGCGCTGCCGTGGTCGGTGCCATCGGCGCCCTGTCGGGGCCGCTCCACGGCGGTGCTCCCAGCCGGGCCCTCGAGATGCTCGAGGCCATCGGCGAGCCGGCGCGGGCCGAGGAGTGGATCCGGGGTGAGGTGGCCCGGGGAGGCCGGATCATGGGCTTCGGTCACCGGGTGTACAAGACCGAGGACCCCCGCTCCACCCTGCTGCGGGAGCTGGCCCAGCGCCTGGGCGGCGAGCGGGCCGAGTTCGCCGCCACGGTCGAGCGCACCATCGTGGGCGTGCTGGCCGAGCTCAAGCCCGGGCGAGAGCTCCACGCCAACGTCGAGTTCTACACCGGGGTGGTCATGGAGCGCTGCGGCATACCACCGGAGATGTTCACGCCCACCTTCGCCGTCAGCCGGGTGATCGGGTGGTGCGCCAACATCCTCGAGCAGGCCGACGACAACCGCATCATCCGCCCCAGCGCCCGCTACGTGGGCCCGCCCCCGCCCCAGCCCGTCCCCGAGGCGTGAGCGTGGTGGCCGCGTGACCGAAGTCGAGGAGGTGATCGCGGTAACCCCCGAGCTGGTCGCCGCCTTCGCCCGTCTGGTCCCTCAGCTCTCCCGGTCGTCGCCGCCCCCCGCCGAGGACGAGCTGGCCGAGATGGTGGCCTCGCCGGCCACCACCGTGCTGGTCGCCCGCGACGCTGAGGGCATCATCGTGGGCACCCTCACCCTGGCCACCTTCCGTATCCCCACCGGCGTGCGGGCCTGGATCGAAGACGTGGTGGTCGACGGATCGGCCCGGGGCGCCGGGGTGGGCGAAGCCCTCACCCGGGCCGCCCTGGAGCGGGCGGCTGTCGCCGGCGCCCGCAGCGTCGACCTCACCTCCCGCCCCTCCCGGGAGGCGGCCAACCGCCTCTACCGTCGCCTCGGCTTCGAGGCCCGCGACACCAACGTGTACAGGATCACCATGGCGTGATCGCCAGCGCTAGCGTTGTCAGCGATGCTGTACCGGCTGACGGCCGACGTGGTGGTGGTCATCCACCTGGCCTTTCTGGTGTTCTTGGCCGTCGGTGGTCTGCTGGCGTGGCGCTGGCCCCGGCTGGTCGGGCTGCACGTGCCTGCGGTGGCCTGGGGAATGGTCAGCATCACCGTCGGGGTCGACTGCCCCCTGACGGTCATCGAGAAGCACTTCCGCGCGCTGGCCGGCGACCAGGGCTACAGCGGCGGTTTCATCGACCACTACGTCCAAGGCGTGGTCTATCCCGAGAGCCACCTCCTGCTGGTACGGATCTTCCTCGTCACCGCGGTGGTCGCCGGCTACGTAGGTGTGGTCCGAAGGTGGGAAGCTCAGCCCACGTCGGCCGGGGTGACAGGGCGGCGCTCGGCCGACTCGTAGCCCACCGGCAACAGCACGTCGCCCAGCGAGGTGGCGTAGTACACCTGCCAGGCGTGGTAGCCGAGGTAGGCCCGCTCGTCGGCCACCATCTGCTCGGCGTAGGCGGTGACGGCGTTGACGTACCACGACACCGGGTTGTAGCGGTACAAGGCGTTGGGAAGGTTCCCGCTACCGCCTCCGTTGGCGGCGAGGTAGCGAGCAGCGGAGAGGATGGCGTCGTGGGGGTCGTTGATGTCGCCCTGGCCGTAGCTCGCCCAGGTGCTGGGAATGAACTGCATCGGACCCTGGGCGCCGGCTGAGCTGAGCCCCCGGATGCGACCCATGCGGGTCTCGGTGAGGTTGACCGCGGCCAGGTACTCCCAGGGCACCCCGTAGACGGCCTCGCCCTCCTCGTAGTAGGCCCGCAGTTCGGCGGCGGGGGCGGGCTCGACGATGCGCCACGCCGGCAGCTTGGTCTGGGGACGGGCGTGGGGCTGGGCCAGCTCACGACCGGCGGCCACGTTGGCGGCCATGATCGGACGGAGGCCCTCGGGAAGGGCTTGGGCTACGGCGCCATCCCAGTCGGGGCGGTCGGCGAGGGCGCGGTAGGCCACCTGCTGCAGGTGCCCGTGGTAGGCCAGTTCAACAGGCGTGGGGTCGGCGGAGCGGATGGCCTGCTCGGCGGTGCGGATCTGCTCGGCCAGCCCGGCGGGGTCGTCGGCGGCCACCGGGACCACGGCCAGGTCGACGTCCGGCGCCGGTGCTGGATCGGTCGGCGGATCCGGCGCTACCACCGGTGGGGTCTCGTCGCTAGGGGCCGGCACAGCGCCAGAGCCGTCGGCGGGCTCCTGGAGGAGGCCGGGGGGAGGCAAGGGGCGGCGGCCCGGCTGGCGCTCCAGGCGCTCGATGGCGTCCGTCCGCTTCCCGACGGCGAGGTCGCCGTCGTCGGCGTTGGTCTCGAAGGCCACCCCGGCCACCAGGGCGGCGGCCAGGGCGACCAGGAGCAGACGTCGGGGCACGGGGACCAAGCCTAACGTCGCCCCTTTCCGCCCCGGCATCGCCCCTGGCGCCCGGAACTACCGCGACAGGCGCTCCAGGTGCTGGCCGATGGCGTCGTTGAAGGCCCCGGGGGCTTCGAGGCTGGCCAGGTGCCCGGCGTGGGGGAGCATGGCCAGGGTCGAGTCGGGGATGGCCGTGGCCATGGTCTGGGCGACGTCGGGAGGCGACAGGGCGTCCTGATCGCCCACCACGACCAGGGTGGGCACCTCAATACCGGCCAGGTCGGGCGTGGAGTCCGGGCGGCTCCGCAGGGCCCGCAGGGCGCCGACGAAGCCAGCCGGTGGCTGGTCGGTCAGCGCCCGGGCGGCCTCGACCACGTCGGGCCGGTGCTGTTGGGTGTGCTCGCTGAGGAGGCCGGCGAGCAGGGTCTCCCGCAGCTCGGCCGTGCCCCGCTCGCTGACCTGACGGGCCTGGGCCCGGCGCCGCTCGGCCACCTCGGGAGCGTCGGGACCAGGGCGGGTGTCGGCCAGCACCAGCCCGCAGAGGCGCGACCGGTAGCGCCGCAGGAAGGCCAGGGCGACGTAGCCCCCCATGGACAGTCCGCCGAGGACGACCGGGCCGAGCCCCAGGTGGTCGAGGAGGCCGGCGACCTGATCGGCCCAGGCCTCGACGGAGTACTCGCCCGGATCGTCGGGAGCGTCGGTGGCGCCGAAGCCCAACAGGTCGGGCGCCACCACCCGGGTGCGACCGGCCAGGGCCTCGATCTGGGGCGCCCACATGCGGGCGTCGAGAGGAAAGGCGTGAAGCAGCACCAACGCCGGCTCGGTGTCACCCTGGTCCAACCAGTGCACACGGCGGCCATCGATCGTGGCCATGGGCATGGCGTGACTCTACGGCGCCGCCGGGCCGGCCTCAGGCGGGGTCGAGGCGGGAGATGGTCCCTCCGATGGAGATGACGTAGAGCTCGCCGGCGGCGTCCTCGAAGAACGACACGAGGGTGCCCTCGTCGACGCCCACGCCGAGGTCGGCCCGGCCGGCCACGGCGCCGCTGGCATCCACGGCGAGGGCCCACACCTGGGCCGTGCCCAGGTCGCCGAACAGGTAGGCCCCCTGCAGGGCGGGGATGGCCTGGCCCCGGTAGACGTAGCCACCGGTGACCGAGAACCCCTCGTCGTGGGTGTACTCATAGACCGGCGCCACGGCGCCGGATGGCGGATCGCCGTCGTAGGGACGGGTGCCCTCCAGGGCGGGCCAGCCCAGGTTGGCGCCAGGAGCGGTCTCGGGGGTCAGCCGGTTGATCTCCTCGATGGCGTTCTGGCCTACGTCGGCCAGCCACAGGTCGCCCGTGGCCCGGTCGAAGGAGAAGCGCCAGGGGTTGCGCACGCCGTAGAGGAAGACCTCCCCCCGCCCCCCGCCGCCGGCGAAGGGGTTGTCGGCGGGGATGGCGTAGGGCGCCTCCCCCTGGTCCCGGGGGTCGATGCGCAGCACAGCGCCCAGCAGTGTGGAGGTGTTCTGGGCGTTACCATCGGGGTCGCCCCCACCGCCCCCGTCGCCCAGGCCGTAGTAGAGGAGGTCGTCGGGTCCGAAGACGACGTGGCCGCCGTTGTGGTTGGAGAAGGGCTGGGCCACGGCCAGCAGCGTGCGCTTGGAGGCCAGGTCGATGTCGGCGGCGCCCTCTCCCATGGCGTACTCCTCCAGGCGGCTGTCGCCGTCGAGGTTGGTGTAGCTGACGTAGAGCCGGGTGCCGTCGGGGGAGAACACGATACCGAGCAGTCCTCGTTCGCCGTCGGTGGTCGTGTCCACCTCGAGCAGGGGCTCGGGCCGCACCTGGCCACCGTCGACCACCATCACGCGCCCGGCTCGCTCGGCCACGAAGAACGGATCGTGGCCGGGGCGCTCGGCCATGGCCACCGGGGCGTCGAGGGATGCCACCTCGGTGAGGCGGACTGACAGCCCGTCCAGCTCTTCCAGGGAGGCGGTGGCCGGCTCGGCCTCGGGCGATGCCGGCAAGGCGGTCGTGCTCGGCGCCGGGACGGTGACCGACGGCTGGGCGCTGGTGTCGCCGGGCGCGTCGTCGCCGCTCCCGCAGGCTCCGGCCACCAGGGCCACGGTGACCATCAGTGCTCCGGTGGCACCAGATAGGCGACGACGTTCCCACATCGGACCATGGTCCCACGCAGGGATCGTGACCCAGGGGTCGTCAACCGCCTCTTGACGGCCCACGGCGCTGTCAAGGTAGCCTTGACGTCGTGAACTCTCCTGCTGTCCCCGTCTCGCTGGACGAGTTGGTCCGGTCGGCGGCCGATGTCGTCCCGGCTGACGAACCTCTGCTCCGGCTCGGGTCCGCAGCCGCGCTGGCCTCTGAGCTGGAGGCGATGGCCGACGCCTTGGTCAGCCACTTCGTGGAGCAGGCTCGGGACTCCGGGGCGTCGTGGTCGTCGATCGGCGGCACGCTGGGCGTGACCAAGCAGGCCGCCCAGCAGCGCTGGCACGGCCGCCGCCCGTGAGCGGGGCCACGGCTGGGTCGGTCCCGAGCACCTGCTCCTGGGTCTCCTTCAGG
>JALZNY010000191.1 GCA_030857525.1 Actinomycetota bacterium | reverse complement strand
GGCCGGCACAGGCCTGGTCGCACAGCTCGTCGACGTGGCGCCACACGGCACCGATGCCGGCGGAGGCCAGCAGGTCGAGGGAGGCGCCCATGGCGTGGATGCCGGCGTTGTTGGCACTGCCTCCCTCCAGTCGACGGGCGCCCTCGTCCCACACCAGCTCCCGGTTGTCCCATTGCTCGCGGTGAGCGACGGAGCTCCAACCCGGCTCCAGGGGACGCAGGAGGTCGAGGCGGTGGCCGGCCACGTAGAGCACGCCGATGCCCTCGGGACCGAGCATCCACTTGTGGGCGTCGGCCATGGCGAAGTCGACGCCCCACGCCTCCAGCTCGGCCGGGACCACGCCGAGGCCCTGGATGATGTCGGCGCACAGCAGCGCTCCGGCGTCGTGGCTGACCGAGGCCAGCTCGGCCAGGTCCGTCCGCCAGCCCCGACCGAACTGGACCCAACTGGTGGCCACCACCTTGGGCGCTGGGCCGTTGGTGATGACCTCGGCGAAGACCTCGGGGGACAGGCGTCGACCCGGCCCGTCGGCGGGCACCAGGTCGACGACGACCCCTCGGTCGCGCAAGGCCAGCCAGGGGTAGAGGGTGGAGGGGAACTCGTGATCGGGGACGACCACCCGGTCGCCGCTCTGCCAGGGCAGGCCGTTGGCCACGAAGCCCAGGCCCTCGGTGGTGTTCTTGACGAAGGCGACATCGGTGGCGGGGACACCCAGGAGCCGTGCCGACGCGTGACGCACCTCCTCGGCCCGCTCGTTGTGCCCGTCGACCGCCAGCGATCCACCGGCGGCCGCCCGTCGGGCGTAGCCGGCCATGGCCTCGACGGCGGGAGTCGGAAGGGGAGCCACCCCGGCGTGGTTCAGGTAGTTCCAGCGCTCGGTGACGGGGAAGTCGGCGCGCTGCAGCGGTGGCTCCATCTCCGGTGTGTACCAGGGGAGGGCGGCGAGGGCGATCGACCGTCTCGGTGGTAGCGTCTCGGGACCGGGGCCGTTAGCTCAGTTGGCAGAGCACTTGCATGACGCGCAAGGGGTCAGAGGTTCGAATCCTCTACGGCCCACCGGGAAAGCCCAGCTAGGAGGTTGGCTCAGGCGCGCTGCCGAGTCGAACCAGTCGAGTTGGTCGAAGCGGGCGAGCCCCGATCGGGGGTGGCCAGCGACCGACGACGCTGGGTCTTTCGAACCTTGTCGACGAACGCCAACGGATTGAGCGCCTCATCCGCTCCTGCTCAGGCTGTCGAAGTAGCCCCACATCAGCTGCGTCGCATCCACGGCCCCGTTCGCCGGCCCCAGCCCGGTGGCGAACCAGGTGTGTCCGCCTCCGTCGACCGTGACCAGCTTCACGGCGCTGCCTTGCGCACATCCCGTCCACGTCAACGTCGTGACCGGCCCCTCGGTCCCCTCCTCGGGGTCGCTGGAGCAATCGTTCAAGGAGGCCCAGCGCTCGGTCACCCCGGCGGTCGAAGGTGCCGGCTGGGTGGCCACGCCCTCCGGTCTCACCACCCCGCCCCCGTAAGGGACCAGGGGGTCGTCGGTCCCGTGGATCTCGATCACGGGGACCGGCCGGGCTGGTTGGCACTGATCGAGAATCATCGCACCGGCCACCGATCCCACCCCGGCGATGCGGTCGGCCGCCTCGCAGCCCAGCCGGTAGGCCATCATGGCCCCGGCCGAGACCCCGACGACGTAGACGCGATCGGCGTCGATGCCATAGTCACCTCGTAGCCGGTCGATGACGCTGGACAAGAAGGCGACGTCGTCCACGCCGTCGGTGGCGGTGCTCCCGCAGCAGAACCCGGCGTTCCAGCTCTGGCCCAGCCCCTCGGGATAGGCCACCACGAAGTTGCCGGCGGTGGCCTCGCGGTCGAACTGCGTCGCGGCGACCATGCCCTCGGCGTCGTTGCCCACGCCTCCGAGCACGAGCACCAGCGGCGCTTCGCTCTCACGCTCCAACGATGTCGGCGCGAAGACCCGGTAGGTCCGGACCACACCGTCCACGGTCAGCTCCCCCTCCTGAACGGCTGGGCGCGGGGGAGGGGCCGAAGAGGACGTGCCACCGCACGCCGACGTCAGCAGCGCCAGCACCACCACGACTCGCAGTCCGATGACGACCCTCATCGTCCCGGTTCTAGTGCCTGGCCGAGACAGGTGCTACTGAGCGGTGCGGTACCGGTGACACACTCCGTGGTGTGAGCTCGATCGAGGAGGACCGGCTCGTCCGCCGCAGCTTGGACGGCGGCGTGAGGTTCCACCACCCCGCCTGCTTCTGGGCGGGGACGGCAGCGACCGTCGTCGGTGTGGGCCTCCACCTCCCGATGTACCTGGGCGCCGCCGACATGGGCTACCACTTGGCCGGGATGGCGGTCGATCTCCCCATGGTGGTCGGCATGGTGCTGATCCTGGTCGGCCTGGTCGCCACCTTCTACGGCGTCTACCCCTCGTCGTCGGTGCCGACCGCCGGCTCGTCCCGGCTGAAGGTCACGCCGCTCGACGACGCCAGGATCTCCCCAGCCCACGTAGGGCTGCTGCTGGTCATGGCGGCGGCGGTGACCATCGACGTCATGAAGCCGGTGACGCTCAGCTTCGTCGTGCCCGGCATGGCCGAGGAGTACGGCCTGCGATCGGCGACGAACCCGGGCGGAGGCCTTCCCGTCGCCTATCTGCCCCTGGCCGGCATCGTGGGGACGGTGCTCGGTTCGTTGCTCTGGGGCTGGATGGGCGACCGCATCGGGCGTAGGGCGTCCATCCTGTTCGCCGGTGTGCTCTTCATCGCCACCTCGATCTGCGGGTCGATGCCGAGCTTCGAGTGGAACCTGTTCATGTGCTTCGCCATGGGACTCGGGGTGGGCGGAATGCTGCCCATCACCTTCGCCCTCATGGCCGAGGTGATCCCGGCCCGTCACCGGGGTTGGTTGATGGTGCTCGTCGGTGGGGACGTGGCCGGCGCCTACATCATCACCAGCTGGCTCGCCGCCGAGCTCACCCCCGCCTACAGCTGGCGGATCCTGTGGCTCATCGGGCTGCCCACCGGGGCGCTGCTGCTGGTGCTCAACCGCTGGATTCCCGAGTCGCCCCGCTTCTTGATCCAAGCCGGCCGGGATGCCGAGGCCAGGGCGGTGATGCGGCGCTACGGGGCCATCCTCACCGAGGACACTGAGGTCGAGGCTGTGGTTGAGGACCGCGTGCGTGACGGGTGGGGGCAGCTGTTCGCCAGACCGTTTCGCGGGCTCACCGCTGTGGTCGGCCTCCTCGGGCTCGGGGTCGGCCTCGTCACCTTCGGCTTCCAGCTGTGGATCCCGTCGAACCTGCAGCGCCTGGGCTTCGACGGGGTGACCTCGGCCACGATCCTGCGGGACTCGGCTCTGATCGGCTTCCCCACCACGTTTGTGATCGCCTGGCTCTACGGGTTCTGGAGCGCCAAGAGGACGACGGTTCTCCTCGGCCTCGTCACCTCGCTCTCGCTGGCCGGCTTCGTGGTGCTCGGCGATCAGGTGTCCGACAACCGCTTCCGGCTCTACGCCCTCCTGGTGATCCCCATCACCGGCATCAGCTCGATCCTGGCCGTCCTCGTCGCCTACGCGTCGGAGACGTACCCGACGCGGATCCGCTCTCGGGGCACAGGCCTGACCGCGGGGGCAAGCAAGCTCGGAGGCGTGGCCATCATCGCTCTGGTCGTGGCCGGGGTGGCCACTCCCTCGATCGCTGCCACGGCCCTCATCGGCGCCGTCCCCATCGCTCTGGGTGCTTTGGCCATGGCGTTGCTTGGTGTGGAGACGAAGCACCGCTCGTTGGAGGACATCACCGCTGAGGAGCTAGGTGCTGGCCGTCATGCCGGAGGAGCACATGTCGCCACCACCGCCTCGCACGATGTTGCGGGTAGGTGAGTCACGTGGGAGCAGCGCGTTCCCTTCGCTAGCCTCGACTGCGTGGGTGTGACCGAGACCGACATTGCCACGCCGGGCGTCGCTCTGCCCGATGCCGCAGGCCCCCCGCACCCGCTGTCGCCCCAGCCTTCGCCTTCACCGGCCCGGCGGGCCGCGACCTCGATCGGGCTGCTGGCGCTGGTGGCC
>JALZNY010000190.1 GCA_030857525.1 Actinomycetota bacterium | reverse complement strand
GGCGCAGATCGGCCACCAGCGCCCGGTAGCCCTCCCGGGCCGGGTGTAACACGACCTGGCCGCCCGACAGGGTCGAGGGCACACCGAAGGAGGAGCCGGGATCGCCCATGGAGATGACCCTACCGGGGGGTGCCGACGTGGACGGGAGGACGGACCAAGGTCACCCGCTGATCGCCGCCGGTCTGCTCATCGACCTGTATCCCGGCGCCGGCGCCGGTGCCCTGGCGGCGAGCCAGGAGCTCCCCGGTGCGCACCTGCTCATGCAGGGTGAGGATCGAGTGCAACAGGGTCTGGGGGTTGGGCGGGCAGCCGGGAGCGTAGACGTCGACGGGCACGACCTGGTCGACACCCTGGACTATGGCGTAGTTGTTGAACATCCCCCCACTGGAGGCGCAGACGCCCATGGAGATGACCCACTTGGGCTCCATCATCTGGTCGTAGACCTGGCGCAGCACCGGGGCCATCTTCTGGCTCACCCGACCGGCCACGATCATGAGGTCGGCCTGGCGGGGCGAGGCCCGGAAGACCTCCATGCCGAAGCGGCTGAGGTCGAAGTGGGAGGCACCCGTCGCCATCATCTCGATGGCACAGCAGGCCAGGCCGAAGGTCGCCGGCCACATGCTGTTGCGCCGGGCCCACTGGACCACCGACTCGAGGTTGCCGGTCAAGAAGTTGTGCTGGAGGCCGCCCAGGCCCTGTGCATCACCCATCAGTGCTCACCCTCCCTCTGCGACTCCCCCACCGATGCCTCCCCGGACGTCGTCGGGTCCGACGATGCCCCTACCGCAACCGTCGCACGCTCCTGGGGCCGGCTGGGGAGCCGTCCCTCGAGGCCGACGACCCGCACGGAGGGAGCCAGCGTCCGGTCGGGACCGGTGAGCACGCCGAGAGGGCGGACGTTGGCCCGCGGGCCCCAGTCGAGGCCGCCCTCGGCGATCTCCCACAGGAAGGACAAGAAGAACGGCACGATGAAGGCCACCATGGCCCAGAGCCCGAACGTGCCCAGCTCACGGTGTACGACCGCCCAGGGGAACAAGAAGATGATCTCGATGTCGAACACGATGAAGATCATCGCCACCAGGTAGAAGCGCACGGGAAAGCGCCGGGCCGACTCACGGGTAGGCACGATGCCGCACTCGTAGGGCGCCTGCTTGGCCTGGGTGGTGCGGCTCGGGGCCAACAGCTTCGAGGTGAGGAGGCTGAGGACGACGAAGCCGACCGCCAGCACGAACATCACGACGAGCGGCAGGTACTGATCCACGACGCGGCCACGTTAGCGCCTTCCCCTCCCTCGGCGCGAAGACAGCCAGGGCGGGCTGCGGATCAGGGGACCTCAGGCCGAAACCTGCTCCCGGTGCTCAGCGGCGGCCTTGTCGCGCCGGTGGAGGGTGTTGCACACGATGCCGAAGATGACGGCGGACGACAGCGTGACGATGGCCGGGGGTAACCGGGCCGAACCGAGGTCGCGCACCATGATGACCGAGATCACCGGCGACCCCTCGACCGGCTCGGCGCTGGGGGGGGTCTCTCCGAACTCGATGCAGGTGGCCTCGGGCGGGCACGCCTGACCCTCCTCCAAGGTGACGACCTCGACCGCAGGCTGGACCTGGATGATGGCGTACTGGGCAGGCGAGGGGCCGGGGATGCGTGAGGCGATGCTGCCCACCTCCCGACCTCCGATGGCGAAGGCGTCGGTGGTGACGTAGTCGTCGGAGGTCTCGAAGCGGGCGACCGTGCTCTCCTCGCCGGTGAGGGCCTCGTCCGCTGCGGTCTGGGCCTCCCCCCGGATGACGTCGCCCTCGGGCAGCTCCCTCCACATGGAGAGATCGCGAGCCTCTACCAGGTTGGCGTCTGAGGTGTCGCCGGGCCGGGTGGTGGTGAGGACCTCCTCGATCACCCACGCCGCCGGCGCCCCCTCGAGGCCGATGCCATAGACCCACCACGCTGCTCCCATGATCGCCATCCAGCCCCAGAAACCGGCGGCGGCGATCAGGAATCCCAGGCGCGAACCGACATTGGTGCTCAACAGCAGGTACGCCGAGCCGCACAGGATGAGGAACGAGACGAGGACCACCAGGATCCCCCGGATGGTGGGGTCCCAGGTGATGGTCAGAGCCAGGGTGGTCGCTGTCGACAGCATCAGGTCCCTGCCGGTGGGGGCGGTGCCGGCTCCGGCGGCGCCGGAGGCGGGGTGCCGGCCGGGGGTGCGGGGCCGGACGCCGGAGGCTGGTCGAGCGCCGCATCGCGGTTCACCCGCTCGGCCAAGCCTCGCTCGTAGTCGATGATGGCCTGGATCTGCTCGGGAGTGAGCACCTGGGCGAAGTAGGGCATGTTGCCGTCGCTGAAGCCTCCGACGCCGTAGTCGTCGCCGATCTCGGTCCCGTCGGTCACGAACTCGAGGTGATCCTCGACGGCGGGGAACTGCTCGTTGACGTTGTAAAGGCTGGGCCCGAAGAAGCCGCCGCCGGGAAGCTCGGGCTCGCCGTAGGACCAGCCCATGGTGTGGCAGCGGGCGCAGGTGACGTTGAACAGGGCGGCGCCCATGCTGGCCTCTTGGTCACCGCCCTCGGCTTGGAGGCGGGCGAGCTCCTCCTCGGCCGCCTCGGTGTTCTGCTGGCGAGCCTCTTCGGGTGTGATGGCGATCTCGTGGAGATAGAGGATCAGGTTGTCGATCTGCTGCTCGTTGAGCGGGC
Organism: Actinomycetota bacterium; assembly: GCA_030857525.1. GTDB lineage: Bacteria > Actinomycetota > Acidimicrobiia > Acidimicrobiales > CADCSY01 > JADDRA01. The sequence goes on along the minus strand of JALZNY010000190.1, from coordinate 1,382 downwards.
CCCCGCCCTCCAGACCCCAGGCGGGCATGGGCGAGAAGGGCCGGCCGTAGATGAGGACCTTCTCGATCTGCTCGTCGGTCATGCGCAGGGTCACGTCGTTGAGCGAAGGCGCCGTCCACTGCACCTGGCGGAGGTCGCCGGACACGGGATCAGTAAGGGTGTAGGGAACCTCGGCGCCGAGTCCCTCCATGCCGCCGTGACAGCCGGCGCAGTTGAAGCCACCGTCGGCGGTGGGCGAGAACAGGGCGCCGCCACCGATGGGCTGGCCGTGGATGAAGAAGACCCCGCCGAGGCGCTCGTCGAAGTCCTCTACCGCTCCGGCTTGGCGACCGGGCTCGGCCAGCCAGTACAGCGGTAGGCCAACCCCGCAGATGGTCAGGGCGATCAGACCCCACGTGAGGGCCCGCTCCAGCCGAGGCCCTTCGAGGGCTTCGTCATCCAGGTAGGGCTTGCGGTTGGCGGCCAGCTCGATCTCGGCCCCGACCTCGGGCTTGGCCCGCCGGACGTTGGCCAGCAGGTACAGGCCCCACCCGGCGACGACGAGCAAGGCGACGACGATGCCGATCGTCTGTTGGAGAGAGGCGGCGAGGGCAACCAAGTCAGTGCTCCGACCCGCCGACGCAGTTCGGACCTTCGGCCTCCTGGCCGGTGGTGTTGGTGCCGATGGGGACGCCGTCGACGATCGTCCCGGTGTCGACGCGGATCTGGCCGCCGTCGACGGTGATGGCGAACATGTCCATGCCTCGAGGCGCCGGACCGCCCTTCTTCTGGCCCACCCGGTTGTACTGCGATCCGTGGCAGGGACACTCGAACCACTGCGAGGTCAGGCACCACGGCACCCGGCAGCCCAGGTGCGGGCACTTCTGGTAGAGCGCTATCACGCCCGCTTGCAGACCAGGGAGCAGGCTCGGGCCGTAGGCGCTGGCCGACGCCTCCACCGCGCTGGGGGGGTAAGGGTTGATGTAGAAGCGACCCTCGGGGACGTAGAACGGCTCTCGGCTCTCACTGATGGTGGCCAGGACATCGTCCAGGCTGCCCACGTTGATCTCCGAGCCGAACCCGCCCCCGACCTTGGGCCACAAGAAGGCGATGCAGGCCGCGCCGAAGCCCGTCAGGGAGAACGCCATCATCCCCACCGCGCTGCGGTTGAGGAACTGACGCCGGGTGACGCCGATGGCCTCCTCGTCGGGCGGGACGTAGGGCGCCGGCGGGGCGCTGTCGGCCCGGGCCAGCTCGGTGCCGGAGGCGGTGCGGGCCAGCACGGCCTGGCGCTCGACCTCGCGACCCCGGGAGTGGCGCCGTTCGGGCTCCTCTTCGGTGCTGGCGTCGTCGGGGCCGGCCAGGGTGGTGTCGCGCCGGCGAGCGGTGGTGAACAGCACGAG
>JALZNY010000189.1 GCA_030857525.1 Actinomycetota bacterium | reverse complement strand
CTCGCTCGGTCGTCGCCCCGAGACGCCGGGCTACGTCGGACGCGTGGAAGGGGCCGTTGGTCCGGGCGTAGCGGGCGACGAGGCCGTCGAGGGGGTGCTCCACCGGCTCCAGGAAGGCCGCCGGCAGCCCGGGAGGCACGGGCACGCCCAGCCCGTCGCGCAGTCGGGCGGCATCCTCGGCCGCGGCCAGGCGCTGCTCGCCTCCCACCCCGACCCGGATGGCCCGGCGGGCCTCCACCAGCTCCTCGACCCAAGCCTCGACGTTCTGATACCTGGATCGGGGGCCTTGACCCCCGATCCAGGCATCAGAAGGCCGGGAGGCGGGGTCAGAAGACCGGGGGACGAGAGCGACGGGGACCGAGCGGGCGGCCAGCTCCTCGGTGGAGAGGGGCCCGAGGCGGCGCAGCAGGTCGTGGGCCTCGTCGGCGTCGCGAGCCTGGCGTCCCTCGACCAGGTGCTGGAGCTCGAGCTCCAGGTCGGCCAGGGCGGCGGGGTCGATCAGGTCGCGGAGCTCATCGGCCCCGAGCAGCTCTCGCAGCAGGTCACGGTCGAGGGCCAGGGCGGCGGCTCGGCGCTCGGCCAGGGGGGCATCGCCCTCGTACATGTAGACGGCCACCCAGCCGAACAGCAGCGACGAGGCGAAGGGCGAGGCTGACTCGGTGTCGACGCTGACGACCCGGGCCCGCCCCGAGCGCAGCTCGCCCAGGACCGACTTGAGGGCAGGCAGGTCGAACACGTCGGCCAGGCACTCCCGGGTGGTCTCCAAGAGCAGGGGGAACGACGGGTAGCGCGACGCCACCCGCAGCAGGTCGGCGGCCCGCTGGCGCTGCTGCCACAGGGGGGTGCGGCTGCCCGGTCGACGGCGGGGGAGCAGCAGGGAGCGGGCCGCGTTCTCCCGGAAGCGGGCCGCGAACAGGGCGGTCCCGGGAAGCGAGGCCAGCACCAGCTCCTCGATCTCGTCGGGGTCGATCACCACCTCGTCGGTGGGGATGTCGTCCTCGGACTCGGGCAGGCGCACCACGATGCCGTCGTCGGACCAGATGGTCTGTACGGCCATGTCAACGCGCTCGGCCAACCGGGCTTCCAGGGCCATGGCCCACGGGGCGTGCACCCGGGCCCCGAAGGGGGAGAGGATGCAGACCCGCCAGTCGCCGATCTCGTCCCGGAAGCGCTCGACCACCACCGTACGATCGTCGGGCACCACGCCCGTGGCCTCGGCCTGGTCGGCCACGTACTGCACCAGGTTGTCGGCGGCCCAGGCGTCGAGGCCGTAGCCCGACCGCAGCCGCCCGACCGCCGCCGCCCGTCCTTCGTCGCCACTGGAGACCGAGGCGGACACCTCCCGCACAAAGGCGCCGATGGCCCGGCCCAGCTCGAGGGGGCGACCGGGCTTGTCGCCGTGCCAGAAGGGCATCTTGCCCGGCTCCCCGGGGGCGGGGACGACCACCACCCGATCGAAGGTGATGTCGGTGATGCGCCAGGTGGAGGCGCCCAACAGGAAGGTCTCGCCCACCCGGCTCTCGTAGACCATCTCCTCGTCGAGCTCGCCCACCCGGGTGCCGTCGGGCAGGAACACCCCGAACAGGCCCCGGTCGGGGATGGTGCCGGCGTTGGTGACCGCCACCCGCTGGGCGCCTGAGCGTCCCCGCACCACGCCGGCCACCCGGTCCCACACCAGGCGGGGGCGCAGCTCGGCGAACTCCTCGCTCGGGTAGCGCCCGGACAGCAGGTCGAGCACCGAGGCCAGGGCGTCGTCGGTCAGCTCGGCGAAGTTGGCAGCCCGGCGCACCAGGACGGCCAGGTCGTCGACCAGCCATTCGTCGAGGGCGCAGGTGGCCACGATCTGCTGGGCCAGCACGTCGAGAGGGTTGCGGGGGTAGCGGGTCTCCTCGATGAGGCCTTCGCCCATGCGCTGGACCACCACCGCGGCCTCCACCAGATCGCCCCGGTGCTTGGGGAAGACCTTGCCCCGGCTGGGCTGGCCCACCTGGTGCCCGGCCCGACCGATGCGCTGCATGCCGCTCGCCACCGAGCCCGGCGACTCGACCTGGACAACCAGGTCGATGGCCCCCATATCGATGCCCAGCTCCAGCGACGAGGTGGCCACCAACGCCCGCAGCTTCCCGGCCTTGAGCTGGTCCTCGATGTCGAGGCGCTGCTCCCGGCTGAGCGAGCCGTGATGCGCCCGCACCAGGTCGCCCCCGATGCCGGCCTGCTCGTCCCCGACGTGGCGAGGGCCATCCCCCTCCCCGACTCTGGCCTGGTCGGATCCGTACGGCGGATCACCGCCGGATTGGTACAGCGCGAGCTCGTTGAGGCGGGCGGCCAGGCGCTCGGCCAGGCGCCGGGAGTTGACGAACACCAGCGTGGAGCGGTGAGCCTGGATCAGCTCCAGCAGGCGGGGGTGCACCGACGGCCAGATCGAGGCCCGGGCCGGTCCCGCGGCGGTGGGCCCACTCACCGGCTCGTCGAGGACCTCACCCATCCGGGCCATGTCCTCCACCGGCACGATGACCTCGACCTCCATGGGCTTGCGCCGACCGGCGTCGACGATGGTGACGGCGCGGGGCCCGGCCTCGGTGCGTCCGCCGAGAAAGCGGGCGATCTCGTCGAGGGGGCGCTGGGTGGCTGACAGCCCGATGCGTTGGGGCGCAGCGTTGCCGGCCCCGACCACCAGGTGTTCCAGACGCTCCAGCGACAGGGCCAGGTGGGCGCCCCGCTTGGTGGCGGCCAGGGCGTGGATCTCGTCGACGATGACCCAGCGCACCCCGGCCAGGGTCTCCCGGGCCCGAGAGGTGAGCATGAGGAACAGCGACTCGGGCGTGGTGATGAGGATGTCGGGCGGACGCCGGATCAGCGCCCGGCGCTCGTCGGCAGCGGTATCGCCGGTGCGCATCCCCACCGTGGGCAGGTGCACGGGATGACCCAGGCGCTCGGCCGCCAGGGCGATGCCGGCCAGCGGAGCCCGCAGGTTGCGTTCGACGTCGACGGCCAGGGCCCGCAGGGGGGAGATGTAGAGAAGGCGGGTGCGCTGCGCGGGCACCGCCGGTGGCCCCTCGGCGCTGAGCTGGTCGAGGCCCCACAAGAAGGCCGCGAGGGTCTTGCCCGAACCGGTGGGGGCCAGGATCAGGGTGTGATCGCCACCGGCGATGGCGGGCCAGCCCTGCTCCTGGGCGGGCGTGGGCGCCGGGAACGAGGTGGCGAACCACTCCCGCACCGCGGCGCTGAACCCGTCGAGGGCCATGGGAGCCGAGGGTAGCGACCCGACCCCGGTGCTCTCGGGCGAGGTTGACAGGGTGACTACGCTCAGGGCATGGCCACGCAGGACGTGCACACCGGCTTCGCCGACTACTGCGAAGCGATCTTCGAGCTCCGCGAGGACGACCTCGACGTAATCCAGGCTCGCATCGCCGAGCGCCTCGACATCTCCCGCCCCGCAGTGTCGGAGATGGTCAGGCGCATGGCCAACGAGGGCCTGGTCACCGTCGACGGGAGCATCCAGCTCACCCCGTCGGGCATGGTGCTGGCCGAGCAGGTGGTGCGCCGCCACCGCCTGGCCGAGCGCTTCCTAACCGACGTGCTCGGGCTCAACTGGGCCGAGGCCCACCACGAGGCCGGGCGCTGGGAACACGTGTTGAGCGACAAGGTCGAGCTGGCCATGAACCGCATCCTGGGCGGGCCCACCACCTGCCCGCATGGCAACCCCATCCCCGGCTCGGCCTACACCGAGCCCGAGGTCGTCACCCTCACCCAGGTCGACATCGGCGCCACCTTCACCGTGACACGCATCCCCGAGGAGCTGGAGTTCGCCCCCGGTGTGCTCGAGTTCCTCGAGGCCAACCAGGTGAAGCCGGGCATGGTCGGCCACGTCACCGCAGCGTCGCCCGACGGCACGGTCACGCTCAACATCGAAGGTCTGCACGTCGGCATCGGACCCTTCGCCGCCAGCCGCATCCTGGTCACCCTGGGAGCTGTTGCCCTGGCCTGACAGGAGGGGTTGCGTACTGGGCCGCTTTGACGTGGGCTCCCTGGCGTTCTAGGTTCGGCACGCCTAACCATACCCGGCGGCTAGACCCGGGG